>DASPIR010000016.1 GCA_035628995.1 Clostridia bacterium
AGGACGTACTTGCAAAATGCTACGGCGGTGACATAACAAGAAAGAAGAAGCTTCTGGAAAAGCAGAAGGAAGGAAAGAAGAGAATGAGACAGGTAGGAAGCGTGGAGCTGCCGCAGGAAGCCTTCATGTCAGTCCTTAAGCTTGATGAATAATAGGTGAAGCAGATGAAGGAAGTCGGATTATATATCCACATACCCTACTGCAGGAGCAAATGCCTGTATTGTGATTTCAACTCTATTGAAGGTAAGGCAGATAAAGCGGAAGGTTATGTGGCTGCACTTCTCCGGGAGCTTAATGCATACCAGGAGAGATATAACTTCATATATAAAACAGTTTTTATCGGTGGGGGTACTCCCACCGTTATTAATTATCCCCTTATAGGCGCAGTTATGAAACAGGTGACCCCATATTTGAAACCTGGGGCGGAAGTGAGTATGGAATCCAACCCGGGTACAGTGACTTATGAAAGCCTTAAGTATTATAGAGGTCTTGGAATCAACAGGCTCAGCATAGGCCTGCAGGCGTGGCAGGAGGAGTTGCTTAAGGGCATTGGACGGATCCACAGCCGTGAGGACTTTTTACAGGCCTTTGAAAATGCAAGAAAAGCAGGCTTTACAAACATAAACGCTGACCTGATGTTTGCGCTGCCGAACCAGACCATGCAGATGTGGGAGGAAACCCTTTTCAATATCTGCAGGCTTGGGCCGGAGCATGTATCCTGCTACAGTCTGAAGCTGGAGGAAGGTACTAGGCTCTGTGAAATGCATGAGAAAGGCATAGTGCAGCTGCCTGATGAGGATATGGACAGGGACATGTATAAAAGAGCGGTAGATATGCTGAATGCTGCCGGATATCATCAATATGAGATATCAAATTTCGCAAAAAAAGGCATGGAGTGTGAGCATAATCTTGTCTATTGGAGAAACGAGGAGTATCTTGGAATCGGCGCAGGAAGCCATTCCAGGCTGGATGGCAGGAGGTTCTGGAATCAAAGGGATATTTACCTATATACATGCTTGGTGACCCAAGGAGAGCTGCCTGTAGAAGGTCAGGAGGAGCCGTCTTTGGATGAGGAAATGTGGGAGACCATATTCCTGGCTCTTAGGCTGAATGAAGGCTTAGATATCCACGCTTTTGAAAGAAAGTATATGACAGATTTCGGGAGCCGCTATGGCGAAGCCATGAAAAAGCTTGCTGCCCAAGGACTTATAGCAATTGAAGCAGGCTCCTTGAAGCTTACCGATAAAGGAAGAGATTTGTCCAATTCAGTATTTATTGAATTCCTATGAAACATAGGAATTTTTTTTTGTAAAAAACTATTGACAAAAATATCCCCCAGTGATATTTTAAAGACAGAATTAGCACTCGATACAGTAGAGTGCTAACAAGGGTGGTGAAAAGGATGGACCTGGGAGATAGGAAAAAACTTATTCTTCAAGCTATAATAGAGGATTATATAAATACTGCAGAGCCTGTCGGTTCTAGGACAATATCCAAAAAGTACCTGACAGGAACAAGTCCTGCGACTATAAGAAACGAAATGGCTGACCTTGAGGAGATGGGTTTCATTGAGCAGCCCCATACCTCATCAGGAAGAATTCCCTCAGACAAAGGCTACAGACTTTACGTAGATAAGATTATGAAACAGAATACTGTTAATGATGTTCAGAGGGAAATGATAAAGAAAGAATTCCTTGACACCCTTGGAGAGATTGACCGACTGGTAAAGCATGCATCCAAACTGCTTTCTCAAATGACTCAATACACATCCATAGTAATGGCCCCGCAGCTCCGCAGAACCAGCGTCAAACAGATACAACTTATAAGGATAGATAACGCTACGGTATTGGCAGTAATAATAACAGACGCCGGAATCGTAAAAAATAGTGTTCTTAGACTAACACAGGATGTGCAATCAGATGCTCTAATGAGGATAACAAATATGCTGAATGACAAGCTGTCAGGGTTGGGAATCGAAGACATTGAAGATTTTGACCTTGAATATATGAGGAATAATTCCCTGGGACATGGAGAAATTATTGAACAGATTGTGCCAGAACTGATACAGACGTTATTCTACTCCGATACTGCGGAGGTATACCATGACGGAGTGTCAAACATATTGAACCTGCCGGAATATAGTGATATCAACAAGGCAAGGAATTTCCTCAATACAATGGAGGAAAAAGATCTGCTGTTCAAGGTGCTGAATGATGTCAAGGGTGATGTCGGTGTAAGCATAGGCAGCGAAAATAAGCTTGAGCAGTTCAAAGACTGCAGCTTGATAACAGCAACCTACAGAATAAACGGCAAGACTATAGGCTCAGTTGGGATAATCGGTCCTACCAGGATGGAATATTCCAAAGCAATTTCCATTGTGGAATGCATGACAAACAACCTCAGTGATATGCTAACAAATATCCTAAAGAGGTAAAGTAAAATATAACAAGCTTAAAGGTGGTCAGATTAATGAAGCATAAGAAACATACTTCGGAGGAAGCTGAACAAATCGATAATTCAGATGCAGAAGCTTCCGAACAGTTGGCAAAAGAAGTGGCAGCCCCCGAACAATCAGATGAGGATGTAAGCAAGGAGGTTGAAGAACTCAGAAAGCAGTCTGAAGAAAACTACAACAGACTTCTCAGAATGCAGGCTGATTTTGACAACTATAAAAAGAGGGTAGCCAAGGAAAGAGAAGACATGTACTATACCGCTCTGGAAACCATTGTGCAGCAGCTGCTTCCGGTGGTTGACAATATGGAAAGAGCTGCGGCGGCATTCAGAAATGATCTGCTGGACGAGAAATATATAAGCGGTGTAGAAATGGTCAGCAAGCAGATGCTGGAGGTTCTGAGTAAAAACGGAGTCAAAGAAATTGAAGCCTTGGAGAAGGAATTCGACCCCAATATACACCATGCAGTAATGCAGGTACCTGGGGAAGATGAGGATGAAAACAAGGTAAAGGAAGTATTCCAGAAGGGATATATTCTTGGAAACAAAGTAATCAGACCAACACTTGTAAAGGTGTCGGTAAAGCAATAATTGACTATATTATTAAGGGAGGAAAACATTAAATGGCAAAGGTAATAGGTATTGACTTAGGAACTACAAACTCTTGTGTTGCAGTTATGGAAGGCGGAGAGCCTGTAGTTATTCCTAATGCTGAAGGTGGAAGAACAACACCCTCAGTTGTAGGTTTTTCAAAAACAGGAGAGAGGCTTGTAGGTCAAGTCGCAAAAAGGCAGGCAATAACTAATTCTGAGAGAACAATAAGCTCGATAAAAAGAGAAATGGGAACAAATTTCAAGGTAGCTATTGATGATAAAAACTATACACCACAGGAAATATCAGCAATGATACTTGCAAAGCTTAAGCAGGATGCAGAGGCTTACCTGGGTGAAACAATAACACAGGCAGTTATAACTGTACCAGCATATTTCAGCGACAGCCAGAGGCAGGCTACAAAGGATGCAGGTAAAATTGCAGGCCTTGAAGTATTGAGAATAATCAACGAACCCACTGCCGCATCACTGGCATATGGCCTTGACAAGGAAGAAAACCAGAAAATTCTTGTATTCGACCTTGGGGGCGGTACGTTTGACGTATCAGTACTCGAGCTTGGAGATGGAGTATTCGAAGTGCTTGCAACAAACGGCAACAACAGACTTGGCGGTGATGACTTCGACCAGAGAGTTATAAACTTCCTGGCAGACGAGTTCAAAAGAACAAACGGTATAGATCTTCGAGTTGACAAAATGGCTATGCAGAGACTCAAGGAATCCGCGGAAAAGGCGAAAATAGAGCTTTCTGGAGTACTGCAGACCAATATAAATCTTCCGTTCATAACTGCTGACGCAAGTGGACCAAAGCATCTTGATATAACTCTTACCAGAGCTAAGTTTGATGAGCTTACACGTGATTTGGTCGAAATGACAATGGAACCATTGAAAAAGGCTCTATCAGATGCCGGGCTTACGGCTGATAAACTGAATAAAATTATACTTGTGGGTGGTTCAACAAGAACTCCTGCAGTACAGGATGCTGTAAAGAAGGTTACCGGCAAGGAACCATACAAGGGAGTAAATCCTGATGAATGTGTTGCAGTGGGTGCAGCTATACAGGCGGCAGTTTTGACTGGAGAAGTGAAGGATGTACTTCTTCTCGACGTAACTCCACTTTCACTTGGTATTGAGACTCTAGGCGGTGTATTCACTAAGCTTATTGAGAGAAACACTACCATACCTACAAAGAAGAGCCAGATATTCTCAACAGCAGCTGATGGGCAGACAAGTGTTGAAATACACGTACTCCAGGGAGAGAGAGAAATGGCTTCTTACAACAAGACTCTTGGAAGATTCCAGCTTAGCGGAATACCTCCGGCTCCAAGAGGAGTGCCTCAGGTAGAGGTTACCTTCGACATTGATGCGAATGGTATTGCACATGTATCTGCAAAGGACCTGGGTACAGGAAACGAGCAGAAGGTAACTATCACAGCAAGCTCTCATCTTTCTGACAGCGATATAAATTCAGCAGTAAAGGAAGCAGAAATGTATGCTGCTGAAGACAAGAAGAAAAAGGAAGAGGTAGAAACAAGAAATAATGCAGACAACTTGGTATACCAGACAGAGAAGAACCTGAAGGATCTTGAAGACAAACTCAGCAGTGAAGACAAGGCAAAAATCGAAGCTGAATTGAATAGTGTGAAGGAAGCGTTGAAAGGGACAGACAACGAAGCAATAAAAGCAGCTACCGAGGAGCTCACAAAGGTATTCTACGAAATATCAACCAAGATATATCAAGCAAACGCAGGCCAGCAAGGACCTGCCGGAACAGAACCACAGGATGATAATACAGTAAATGCTGATTATAAGGTTGATGACGACAAGCAATAAATGATATAATGCAAGAGTACTAAGCAGGATACCTTTTTAAGGTCTCCTGCTTAGCTATGAATTGATTCATTAGACAATGTGCAATAGTGTGGGTTCAAGGTAATGTTTAGAGGAAGTCTTCGAAGGATTTGCCCTAGGCACGAGCCGCGAGGCACGTAGCACGAGGCAAAACCTGGGATGTAAAGGTGGTGAAAAGATGGCAGTAAAAAGAGATTATTATGAAGTATTGGGTGTAAACAAAAATGCTTCTGAAGACGAGCTGAAAAAGGCATACAGGCAGCTTGCAAAGAAGTACCATCCTGATATGAACCAGGGTGACAAGGGCTTGGAAGCTAAGTTCAAAGAAGTGAATGAAGCATATGAAGTATTGAGCGACAAGGATAAAAAAGCAAAATATGATCAATTCGGTCACGCGGGAGTTGATCCTAATGGCTTCGGCGGTGCCGGAGGAGGCTTCGGCGGCGCTGGAGGTTTTGGCGGTGCCGGAGGCTTTGAAGATATATTTGATATGTTCTTTGGTGGAGCCAGCGGTGGCTTTGGCGGTGGTGCAAGGAAGAGATCAGGCCCTCAAAAGGGTGCAGACTTGAAGTATGAGATAGAGCTGGAATTTGAAGAAGCAGCCTTTGGAGTAAAAAAGGATGTACACGTGACAAGAAATGAAAACTGTACCGAGTGCAAAGGTACTGGAGCAAAAGCGGGAAGCGGTGTAGAGACTTGCAAAGACTGCGGAGGCAGCGGTGAAATCAGGTTTACCCAAAACACAGTATTTGGCAGGGTTGTGAATGTAAGACCTTGTGACTCGTGCCATGGGGAAGGCAAGATTATCAAAGAGCCTTGTCCACAATGCATGGGAAGAGGCAGTGTAAGAAAAAGCAGAAAAATAACGCTGGATATACCCGCAGGTGTTGACACCGGCTCTGTGATGCCGCTCAGAGGTGAAGGAGAGCCAGGACTGAAAGGCGGGTCCAACGGGGATTTATATATTTATATGAGAGTCAAGCCCCATAGGCTGTTTAAACGCGAAGGCATCAATATGTACTGCGAAATCCCGATTTCCTTTACACAAGCAGCTTTGGGAGATGAAATAGATGTGCCAACTCTTGATGGTGGCATGAAATATACAGTACCGGAAGGCACTCAGACCGGCACCACCTTCAGAATCAAGAACAAAGGCATTCCCAGCCTGAAGAACAAAATGAAGGGTGACCTTTACTTCACAGTCAAAGTAGCTGTGCCCAAGAAGCTGAACGACCATCAGAAGGAGCTTCTCAGGAAGTTTGCGGAAATTGGCGGAAGCAACTTGGATGAGCAGGGGAAATCCTTCTTCGATAAGGTCAAGGATGCATTCGGAAAGTGAATTCCTAGTATGATATGAAAAAAGGCTCGGCTTAATGGCGGGCCTTTTGTTATTCTAGCAAGTATCGAAACAGAGACAGCCATGTCATAGCCACATATGAGTATACAAAAATTGATGGCACTAATTCACTGCGCCTAAGAAAAGTCTAGCGCCTTCCAAAGGCCATCCTTGGCCCTGGAAGGCTTGCTTCGGCGTCCTGCCTCGCATACGACTTTTCTAAGGCTCCGTTCATAAGTGCCATTAACAATTTCTGTATAAGCATACTTAGGCTATTGACATGGCTGTCTTGCCAATTAGCTGCTTAGTAGAGGAAAGCTATATGCTGATTTAATTAAGTATTAGCTTCAGAGCGCACTTGAATGGGGTTCAGGAGGTCAGAGGTTCGATCCCCTTATCTCTACCAAAAACAATCCTTGTAATCCGAATGATTACAGGGTTTTTGTTATTCAGCGAGGGAAATTAATAAGTTAGGGAGTTTTTTTATAAGAAAAAATCATCCTTGCGTTTGAATGGTATACACGAAAATCAGATGAGTTAATGGCATTTAGAAAATTGTCACAAGCATGAACATTACCAGAATTTATGATATAATTATGTCTATAATGGGAAGTTGAGTTACGCTTTCAGTTAGGCTAATAATGGGAAGTTGAATGCTAAGTAATTCTATATTAAAGTTTAGAATATGATAAGGTGAACCGTGTCATAAGTGATTGCTAAAGTATAATAATGCTTGAATATCATGGGAGGGATACAATATGAAATTGGAACTAGCAAATATTAAAATTGGTCAACCGGCGCACAGGGCGCTACGAGGTGCAGGAATTGAGACTCTGGAAGAATTAACTCTGTATAACGAAGCTGAATTACTTGCGCTTCACGGATTTGGACCCAAGGCATTAAGAATATTAATAAGTGCTCTTGCTGAAAATGGTCTTTCTTTCAAAGCAGAAGGCTAGATATTAAAAGAACTATGGTGTCAGGCATAGTTCTTAAGCACTTATTCATAAAACCGCAGTCAGAGCGGTACGGTGAATCGTATCATAAGTAGGAAAAATAGTATAAAAAATAGATAAGTGCCAGGCTCCGAGGTTATTAGGTTTTTATGCTTATTGACTTCAGTAACCTAATAACCTTTGCACCTGGCACCTAAAGGCACACCGGGAGCGGAACTCCGCCAAGGGGACAGGCTCTGAGAGTCCGGTTCAGTGATGTCGTGAGTGCGAAACCGTTAGCTGAAATCAGACAAAAAAATATCTGCCTATTGTAATTAGATCTAAATTTGATATCAAGCAAAACGATTTAATGAAGGGGAAGTTTATCGATGCATAGAAAAAAACTATTAATAGTGATTTGGATGTCAGCAATCCTTCTGCTTACCGCATGTAGTCGAGGAGATGTAGACTTAAGTTTCATTGACGTGCCGAAGAAAGTAAGTCTTATGAGCAGTATGTATCATGATGAAATAAAATCGCTTAATGAGGAATGGAAAAAGGGTCAAAATACTAATGACAAAGAATCGCAGCAGAAATTACTCAACAAGATGATAGAGTATTATAAAGCTGCTACTTTAGAAATCGAGGATGAAGAATTTATTAAGACAGTCTTTAATGCTATTAAAAAAGAAAAAGCTTCTGTGTGGGATAGTGATCGAATTGGTCCAGTAGATGCATCTTGTTTCAAACTGAATATAAATGATGAATCACAGATAATAACGGATGAGTATTTAGACTCAGTATCAATTTTTGAAGATGGATCGGCTTTTTTAATTATCCAAAATCATTACAAATCAAGAGTCCTTAAATCAATAGTCCTTAAAATAAACTTGAAAACGAATGACTTTGAATATATTCAAAAATACTTCGACGATCATAAAAGCAAATAAACTATGGTGCCAGGCACCGCACTTTCGCACATACTTAGAAAGTATTACTTTGTATGTAGTATCAGTTTCTCATTATCCATATGCCCATTAGGCTAATAATGGGAAGCTAGCATAGCTATTACACTAATATGGAGGAAATATGGTTAAGACAATAAAACAAATGATTACCGATATAAAAAAAGCTAGCGAACGTGAAAATTTAGTTATTTTCATTGGTGCAGGTGTATCGGTTAATTCAGGGTATAGGTTATGGGATAGTTTGATAGGATTGTTTAATGGAGAGTTAAAATATTCTTTAAAAACAAGTCACTTCAGTACAGATGAAATGCTAAAAATTCCTCAATACTATTATAATGAAAATAGTGCAAGATACTATGAAATCATAAAAAGTGAGTATAGTAAATTACCTGATCAAACCAACGATATTATTGATGAGATATTAAATCTTAAGCCTGTACACATTATTACAACAAATTTTGACTTATTAATTGAAAAATCATTAGAAGAGAACCATATATACGGCAATACGGTATATGGTAGTCTGGGAAAATATTCAATCATTAGAAGTGACGATGATTTCGTTAATGCCGCAAAAAATCACTACTTGATAAAGATGCATGGTGATATGGAATCATTGGATAGTCTAGTGCTAAAAGAAGAAGATTATTTGCAGTATTCTTCATCACACACATTAATTGAAACATTTATTAAATCATTGTTCGTTAATCATACCATTCTTTTTATTGGGTATGGCCTTGGGGATTATAATATAAAACTTATTATGTCATGGGTCGATGGCATTTTGCAAAATCAAAGGAAACAAAACGATAATGATCGATTTTCCTACTATTTTATTAATTCTGACTCGGAACCTTTAAAGGATTATGAAAAAGACTATTATAGAAGACAAAATATTTTTGTGATAGAAAGTTCTGATGTGCCAGCCGATTTTAGCACCCACAGTTATAATGAAAAGGCGGTAGTATTCGAAGATGTTAGAGGAAACAATCTGCTTAGAACATGCAAATATATCAAATACGGAAGAGATAACGACTTGGTTGAAATAAAGGATGATTTATCAGTATTTGATAACATTGATTGTATTACTGCTAAAGAATTAATGTCTAAATTAGGAGATTATATTGAACATCATAACATGTACGATAATATTCTTACTTATAGGGAAGAACTATTATCACTACAGTTAAAAACAATAATTGATATATTGGCTAATAACGCCAATACAACAGAGGCGATTTATTTTACTTCTGTTTTTAAGAAAGCTGGCATTGGCACTATTGTGTCTACATTTTCCGAATCAGATAATAAACAGATTGTTAATTTAGAAGATTCTTATGAAAATACGGATGTTCTATACACTAGTGTAATTGAATGTAATATAAGGCAACTATATGAGTTATGCCAAGCACCTTATAGTGACCAACGGGCAATGCTACAAGCAGGATATGTATGCTCAGTTTTAGATAATAATGAAAAAGCAGTACAGTTATTCGAAGCGGCTATGTCTCATTACAGCTCAACAAATGATTTTTTTCATTTATTAATCTGTCAACAGAACATCTGTAAAGTAAGTATTAGAGAAAAGCAGATTTGGTATGTATTAAAAAACAATTTGTCTGAAGAAGATAAAGATACTTTTAGAACACTTTACGATTATCTTGATGACTCTGATGAAATATACCAAGAAACAGTCGAAGCATTTAAACTTTTGGAACGGAAATTTGATGTTAATTATCATAGCGTGTACTGGGACAAAGATAATTTATCATTTTTGAAATTACGATATCATATACACCAAATCCAAAAATATTTTATAATAAACAACATTTATATAAAAGGATATAGCGGGTCCACACAAATTATCGGTAACTGGCTAAAAACACTTGATCTTTATGTGGATTTGGTATTAATGCTACATTCTTCAAATGTGAAAATGAATCGCAAAAATACGATTTATATGCGAAATGCACTTAAAAAAGAAGATATACACATTCTAATTACCCATCCTGACAATAGAGATCTAAAATACATATTAAAAAAATACAACATAAAACAAATCGAAGTATCTGATGGCTGTATGGATTATATTATATCTGTGCTAAATAATTATATTGATGCCTTCGAATTTCAAAGTATTTTACGCTTTAAGTTTGCTAATGATATTAAAAATATTCTATTACTTATACAAGTTATAACCTTCAAATCAGAACAATATAATTCTATATTTCAAAGCCTAACAAACTTGTTAAAAAGAATTATAACTACTCATTTTGACAAGAAAGACTACTATTTCACAGTTTTTAGGGATGTACCAATTGAAATCCTTGAATGTATCTTTAACATATTGCGTTTTCGAAAAGACAATGTACAAATAGAATCGCTTAAAAATATTATCGAGAATGTTCTCCTGTGTTTCAATAATACTTCGCATGAAGATAATATAGGGATTGCTGTGTTCAGAGAGTGTAGCATACTTCTAAATTTTAGCGTGGCTCTAGAGTATTATTATAAAGGAATTATATCAGAAAATATAACCAATCAATTTCTAGAAATTGTGCGAGATAAGCATCCAGACATGTTAAGCAGATTCATTATTGAAATTTTCCCAATTCTTTCAGAACAACAAAAAGTAAAATGGAGGATGTCTGTTGGAATTTTAGGAATTGAGCCTTATTATATTCGCTTTGGAATTATTAACGGTGTGTTTTATTATGATGATAAGATATTTACTATTCTCATCAATCTTTGTAGAAAGCAGGTCAAAGAGAAGCCACCCGAAAAAGAAGGAGATTTACATCTAAAACCTTTATATAGTGTTTTAAGATTGGTCGAAAAGGGTTATATTACTGACCTAGAGCCTTATAGGGAATTTATAGGGCATTATGATTTTTTTGATTTTGTCTGCTTCCCAAACGATTTTGATTATACTAAGTATGACACTAGCTGGGGTTCTTGGTTGGCTTTAGAAAAATATAGAGAACCTGCATTTAAAACAGCTTATGAAACCCTGAAAATAAAGTATGAGCAAACAATGAAAGACGGTCCATCCGATATTGAAAAATCGATATTTTATAAATATTTTTATTTCGAGAATGATCCGTACTAACTCAGACACGTAGGCAATAAGAAACAACTTTACTTTAGCTAGACTTCCAATTATCCTTAGCAAATTATCCGAATTTAGGCGCAAAAAACTCAAGTCCTTAAATAAGAACTTGAGTGCAAAAAAGCAAATACTGCGCCTAACTTTGGATAATTATGATAGCGCGAAACGACAGAGAGTTATGGGGATTGAATAGTTATACCCGGCTTAATTTGAAAGATCATTTTTGGTGTTGGCTTAATACAGCAACGACAAATATACAAAAATAAGCAGCAGATACGGTAAAATAGAGATAGCTTCCCCCTCCCCGTAACATGGCTTAACTTTTGAGTCATGCGGTTTGAATAGTGGCAGGAGGCGGTTTCCCCAAATACATAAATCTACTGAGTTTGTCAGAACCGCAGTGAGGGCATTTGGATAAATCTCTGCCTGTAATTTTTTCGATTAGCTGGAGGGTGGAAGCTTTCTCTTTAAATAGAACAGTCGTGTTGGTAAGCTGTTTGCAAATCTTTAGTTTGGTAGTCTTGTTACGGTTACCAAGCAGGCCGTAGTGCCTGATTTTCATAAATCCACTTGGCAGAATATGAATAAGGAATCTGCGTATAAACTCATCAGCAGAAACAGTCATTAGCTTGCATTTGCTACTATCCTTGTAATCCCGCCATTTGTACGTAACATTACCATTTTCAATACTCATGATACGATTGTTGGAGATGGCAACCCGATGAGTATATCTGCCCAGATATTCAACAACACAGGCGGCATCCTTAAAAGGCGCTTTGCAGTAGACAATCCACTCCTTAGAATATAGGGAAGAAAGCAGCTTTTCAAATTCCGTTTCACTGGAAAGAAATTTTTGACTACCATGAAATTCAAGCTTGCTCTGATAATACAATTGTTTGAGGTAATACAGAAACTTGCCTCTAAATTTTCGAGATAGAACCTTAACCGGGATAAAAAACTTTTTTCTACTGTTTACCCATTTGCCGATCGAGGATAATCCACCACCTGGCACGATGCAGTGAATATGTGGATGGTGCATGAGGTTTTGTCCCCAAGTATGTAGAACTGATGTGAAGCCAAGCTTTGCACCGAGATATTTCTTGTCAGATGCTAATTCTACAAGTGTTTCAGCTATAGCCTTAAACAAAAGAGTATAAAGTACTTTTTGATTTTGATATACCATCAAATTTAAGGTATCTGGAATGGTGAACACCACATGAAAGTATCCGATGTTAAGTAAGTTGCTTTTCTGGTTGTCAATCCAACGTTCTTTGGCAAGCGTTTGGCATTTAGGGCAGTGCCTATTACGGCAAGAGTTGTAAGAAATTTGGGTATTACCACAACTTCCACATACGTCTATATGACCGCCTAACTGTGAAGTCCTGCATTTTTGAATTGCAGACATGGCTTTATGCTGAACAAGGGTAAGCTTGTGGTTTTTACGATAATCTGTGCCATATTTAAGAAATATATCTTGAACCTCAGCCAATTGCTGTCTCCATTTCCTTTAACGTATCAAGGGGGCTTGTTACATTTAAAGAATCAATTTTTAGTAAATGAAGATAAAAGCATGTTGTACTTATGTCTGAATGTCCAAGTAATTGTTTAATATGAAATATACTAACCCCAGATTCAAGAAGGTGAGTCGCAAAACAATGCCTTAATGTATGTGTAGAAACATCTTTGGTTATTCCGGCTATATTCTTGTATTTGTTGAATATATTAGCTACTCCTCGAGGCGTAATATGTGTACCAGAATTTATCCTGCTGTAAAAAAGCCATTCTTTAGGATGGTATGCCTTCCAATAATCTCTGAGTATTTCAAGATTAGAATGTGAAAGTAGTGCAAATCTATCTTTGGCACCTTTACCGTCGCGGATAAGTAGTTGCATCTTGTTGCTATCAATATCTGATACTTTAAGACAGGCAGCTTCACTAAGTCGGAGCCCTGCACCATAAATAGTCATTAAGATAGATTTATCTCTTAAATTATCGCAAGCAGCAAAAATACTTTGAATTTCCTCTTGAGTAAGGATATCAGGAAATTTACGTTTTTTACGGTGACGAGGTATTTGTTTGCAGTTTAAATTAACATTTAAAGTTACGCCATACAAAAAGCGAAGACCGCTATTATATGAATTTACACTTCCGGAAGTAAGTCCTTTTTCGGTTGTAAGATAGTGAAGAAACTCTCTAATATCCTCTTCGCCAAGCTCAGTTGCTGGTTTACCAAAGTAATCCTGAAAAATTTTAGTTTTTGTATAGTATTCATCTTGGGTGTTCTTGCTTAACCCCCTGAGTTCTACATCAAACTTCAATTTTTCTAAAACCTGTTCTTTTGTCATAGTTAAAACATCTCCTTTAAATTAGAGTTACATCTATTTTAAAGGATTCGAATACAAAAAAGGAACTGATACACCTACATTATCAGTTCCAAGTACAATAGCTAAGGCAATGCACCGGAAACCACCGCGTAAGCGGTTTAGTGCTATCCATATAATCGGTAGTTTGCTTTTATGTCTTGATGAAAAGGATCAACCAAAGATATAAGAGGCTCTGCTTGCCGCCCACCCGAAAAAGATATGAACCAGAGAAAGCGAGGAACTTTATGGAGTCAAAGAATGTTTTATCTCAAATAATTTCTTCATTATCGACAGAGGATAAGTATATTGTAAACAGCCTGCATGAAACAGCACTTGCTCTTGGATATATGGCAAAGATTTCACCTGTCGGAGAAGGAAGCCTGACGATTGGAAATATGAGTATATCGCAATAAAGCCGAAACGTTCACTTTACATTTTGCATATAACCAGGCAGTGGTTTTCAATCCGTGCAAAATTGTTTCACATATCAGAGTACTCCGATGTTTTGAAGAACGCACACGACTTTAGGAGGAAAAAAGTTAATACTCCCCTAAATCGTTACATAAAATGCCCCAGGAGAGTAACTGATAGGTAGAACAGCCATGTCAATAGCCTAAGTATGCTTATACAGAAATTGTTAATGGTACTTAGAAGCGGAGCCTTAGAAAAATCGTATACGAGGCAGGACGCCGAGTAAGCCTTCCAGGGCCATGGACGGCCTTTGGAAGGCGTTAGATTTTTCTTAGGCGTAGCGGATTAGTACCATCAATTTCTGTATTACACATATGTGGCTATGACATGGCTGTTCTTATTTTAGAGATTCTCTTACTTGCTACTTAGTATTTGATCTTATTAACTTCGCTCATTCTTTTCTTTATAAAATCTTTATATTCCAGTTCTGCTTTTTTGTTGGTCTTTCTCTCAACAAATGCAGCTTCCTTCTTCAGTTTGATGTAGTTATTGTATCTATCCTCACTTAGGGCGCCGCTCTCGATTGCTTCCTTTACTGCACACTGGGGTTCAGTGGTATGTGTGCAGTTCGAGAATCTGCAATTCTCTGCAAAGCTCTCTATATCATTAAAGGCAGTGTTAATGCCTTCTTCAGCATCCAAAATATGAAACTCCCGCATACCTGGAGTGTCTATCACTACACCGCCTTCGGGCAGTAATATCAGCTCTCTGTTAGTGGTAGTGTGCCTGCCCCTATCTCCCAAATCGCTTATTGCCTGAGTATCAAGCCTTTCTTCGCCAAGCAGCCTGTTTACTATCGTTGATTTGCCGACACCGGAGGATCCAAGGAAAGCTACAGTCTGACCCGGTTTGATGTAATTCCTAACTGTTTCAGCAGCTGAATCGTTTGCACAGCTGATGCAGTGTACATCTACGCCTATCGCTGCTTCCTGTGTCTCTTTTAATTTCTCTTCAACATTTTCGCATAAATCAGATTTTGTAAGCAGTACTACCGGAATGGCACCGCTGTCCCAGCCCATGGTTATATACCTTTCCAGCCTTCTTAGGTTATAATTCTGATTAAGAGACATGCATATAAATACAGTGTCGATATTTACAGCTATTATTTGCTCCTCAACAGTATTACCCGCTGATTTTCTGGAGAATTTGCTCTTGCGGCTAAGTATTCCGCGAATTATAGCCCTATCACTATCAGATTCAGACTTATCCAATACCACCCAGTCCCCTACGGCGGGATAATCATCACGAAGGGCAGCGGAATAAATCATTTTACCGGATATTGCTGCGAGTGTTTCTCTGTTTTCGCAGTAGACCTTGTATAAGCCCTTATATTCAACAGCAACCCTGCCAACCTCGCAAGAGTCCTTATAACCTGCAAATTCCTTTTCCAAGTCCTCGTTCCAGCCTAAAGCCATTAAGTTATTATTTGTATTCAATATGTTGTTAACCTCCCATTAATTTTGGGCATAAAAATAGCCCTGTGTAGTTAGTCGATACCCGACTACTCCCAGGACATGGTTAACATACAGCATGTATTAAATATTACAGTATCGTTCCAACACTTTTGGGAGCAGTCATTATGAAATTCACAAAAAAAGAACAGAATTCTACACACTCTATCTTCATATGACATCACTCCTTCCAAATTAATAAATTAAGAATAACAGATTATAATATTCTTGTAAATAGTATTATATTAAATTGCTTCGAAGACTATACTCAAAAAACGCGCAACACGAAACGCGTAACTCGCAACCATATCCTTGAGGAATACAATTTGCATATCCATGAATATATTGTAAAAATTAGTATGATTATATATAATAATTAAAGTATCAAAAATAGTAACCGGAGAACATACCGGGCATATTTCTATTGTGAAGGGATGAATTATATGAAATACATAGAGCTGCAGGTAATAACAACTACTGAAGCATCTGATGCAGTATCAGAAATATTATATAACGAGGGAGCATCGGGAGTGCTTATAGAAGATCCTAACGACTTTAACGCATTGAACAAGGATAAGAAGAGTTGGGATTATGTTGAAGAGGAGTTAATCAAGAAATTGGGAGACGATGCCAAGGTAAAAGGATATTTTCTCTCTGAAGAATTTAGTGAAGAAAAGTTGAATACTATAAGAAGCCGAGTAGGAAAGCTGGAAGAGTTCGGACTCGACAAGGGAAAAGGCATTGTGTCCACACGTGAAGTCAATGATGAAGACTGGGCTAATGCCTGGAAGAAATATTACAAGCCTGCAAAGGTCGGAGACAGAGTGGTTATAAAGCCTACCTGGGAAGGGTACGAGAGCAAGGCCGGTGAAGTTATTGTGGAGCTGGATCCAGGAATGGCCTTCGGTACAGGAACCCATGAAACAACAATTATGTGCGTCAAGCTATTGGAGAAGTATGTTAAGGATGACAGCACAGTGTTTGACGTAGGCTGTGGCTCTGGAATCCTTGGAATAACAGCTGCCAAGCTTAATGCAAAGAGTGTCGTCTGTGTGGACATAGACGAGCTTTCCTGCAAAGTCAGCAGGGAGAATGCAGAAATAAACAAGGTGTCCGACAGGCTGGACATTCGCTGCGGAAACCTTCTAGATGTAGTTGCAGATAAGGCTGATGTCATAATTGCAAATATAATAGCGGATATAATAATTTCCTTCAGTGAAGATGCAATGAATTTCATGAATAAGGGCGGCATATTCATATCCTCCGGCATTATAAGGGATAGAAGGGATGACGTGCTGAAAAAGCTCAGGGCAGAGGGCTTCAACGTTCTCGAAGTGCTTGAAATGGGAGAATGGTGCGCCATAGCGGCAGAGAGGAAGTAAAATGCACAGGTTTTTTGTAAAGAATAGAGATATTGAAAAAGACAACATAACCGTTTATGGAGAAGATGTGCAGCATATATCGAAAGTGCTGCGTCTTCAAGTTGGTGACAAGATAGTGCTTTGTGATGGAGAGGGGTCAGACTATCTTGCAGCAATTGAAAGCATGGATAAGACCTCTGTAAGGACGGTTATCCTCGATAAGGAAGCATCAAAAGGTGAGCCGGATGTTGAGGTGGTATTATATCAGGGAATACCTAAATCAACCAAGATGGACCTCATCATTCAAAAGTGTACAGAAATGGGAATTATAAGGGTGGTTCCAGTTTCTACAGTGAGGACTATAGTTAAGCTGGAGTCAGAAAAGGATGAGAAGAAGAAGGTTGAAAGATGGACTAAAATTGCTGAAGAAGCGGCAAAGCAGAGCGGGAGAGGAATTATTCCCACTATTGAAATGCCCATGACCTTTCCTGAGGCACTTAAAGACGCAGCAAGGCTGGATGCAGTTATAGTACCCTACGAGCTGGAAGGCAGCCTATCTATTAAGGAAGCACTTCGCAAGGATAAAGGAAGCAGCATAGGCTTCTTCATAGGTCCTGAAGGGGGCTTCGACTCCTCGGAGATTGAGAAGGCAAAAGCAGCGGGAGCGGTACCGGTCACCTTAGGCAGCAGGATACTCCGCACAGAGACCGCGGGGGTGGCAGTACTGACCAGCATAATGTACGAATATGACCAGATGAAATAATATCATATTCAGATGAATATGATAAGCCTCCGGCGGATGCACACGATTTTGTAATGGAAATTATCACGCAAACGTGATCAAAATCGGCGCGCAAATTCGCCGATGCGAATTTGAATTCAGGAGGAAGTGCTTTGAAAAGAGCGGCATTTTATACACTGGGCTGCAAGGTCAACCAGTATGAGACGGAAGCAATGATTGAGAGTTTTGAAAGTGCAGGCTATGAAACTGTAGAATATACTGAGTATGCAGATGTATATATTATAAATACCTGTACGGTCACCAATATGGGAGACAGGAAATCCAGGCAGGTAATAAGAAGGGCCCTGGAGCTTAATCCCGATGCCTTTGTGGCTGTTGTGGGCTGCTATTCCCAGATAGCACCCAAGGAGGTGCTGGAGATACCGGGAGTCAGCCTTGTGGTTGGAACAAATGAGAGAAACAGGATAGTGGAGCTGGTTGAGTATGCCATGGAAAAAGAGGAAAAGCTCAATCTGGTCAATGACATAATGGAAGTAAGTGAATTTGAAGAAATGTCCATTAAAAACTATAAGAGCAGGACCAGGGCGTTTCTGAAAATTCAGGAGGGCTGCGACCAGTACTGTACATATTGCATAATACCTTATGCCAGAGGGCATATTAGAAGCCGCAAGCCGGAAAGTATAATAGCCGAGGTAAGGGAGCTTGCGGAGAATGGCTTCAGGGAGGTCGTACTGACGGGGATACATGTGGCTTCCTATGGAAAAGACCTGGGGAATACTTCACTTATAGAGATGATTGAGAAGGTTCATCAGGTGGAAGGAATTGAGCGAATTCGCATGAGCTCTGTAGATCCTAATGTGATGACAGAAGAGTTTATCGGCAGGCTAAAAAAACTGCCTAAAATATGCAGACATTTTCACCTTTCGCTGCAAAGCGGATGTGATGAAACCTTGAAAAGGATGAATAGAAAATATACCACAGAGGAATATAAAAGAGTGGTAGGGAAATTAAGGGAAGTCTTTGCTGATGTTGCAATAACAACCGACCTGATTGTAGGTTTTCCGGGAGAGACAGAGGAAGAATTTCAGAAAACAGCTGCCTTCATTGAGGAGATATCCTTCAGTGCCATGCATGTTTTCAAGTATTCACCCCGAGAGGGTACACCGGCTTCAAAATATCAAAATCAGGTAAAGCCCCAGGTAAAAGATGCCAGGAGCAAACTTGTAACTTCCATTGCCAAAAAAAGTGAAGAAAAATTCAAAAAAGGCTTTATCGGAAGCTGCAGGTCGGTTTTGTATGAGCGTCCAATTGATGAGAAGAGCTCTCTTTACGAGGGTTTGACAGATAACTATATTAGGGTTGTCTCTGAATCGCAGAGTGACATAAAGGGAAAAATAATTGAAACAATTCTTGTTGAACTAAGAGAAGATTCTATGGCAGGTAAAATTAAGCAATAAATTTTGATACATTTGCAGGAATTTAAAATATTTTGTTGAATATCCAATAATGCATTTGTAAGCTGAATTGTTGTTGGAAGGAAGCTTCTAATAATATAAGGCGGGGACTGGACTAAGGAGGTGAAGTAATGAGCGACTGTATTTTCTGCAAGATAGCCAGCGGAGAAATACCTTGCAGCTTGGTTTATCAGGATAACCTAGTAATGGCTTTTAAAGACATCAATCCACTTGCTCCAGTTCATATATTAATTATACCAAAGCAGCATATTGAGTCTGCCCAGGAAATAAATGGGGGCAACTCACAGATAGCAGGGTATATTTTTGAGAAAATCCCGGATATAGCAAAAGAAGCAGGCATAGCAGAAAGTGGTTACCGTGTAATTACCAATATTGGAAAGGACGGCGGGCAGTTAGTGCCACACCTGCATTTTCATATATTGGGAGGACGCAAATTAGAAACAGCTCTGGGATAGAGTAGAAAACTCAAAAAACCTGTTATTGACACTAAATAATCAATTAATGTATAATTAACTAAGTGTTTTATTTAGTCCCACTTTGTAACACAGTATTAAAATATACTGTAAGGATTGTTACCAGCGGAGGGAGGGAAATAGATGTCAGAAATTAGAGTTGGTGAAAATGAATCTCTTGAGAGCGCTCTTCGAAGGTTTAAGAAGAAATGCGCTAGGGCCGGGGTTTTGGCAGAAGTTAGAAAAAGAGAACATTATGAAAGCCCAAGCGTAAAAAGAAGAAAGAAATCTGAAGCTGCAAGAAAAAGAAAAACAAAATAAAGAAGGTTGATGTGAATGTCCCTCAAAGAAGTATTACAGCAAGACCTTAAGTCTGCAATGAAGGAAAAGGATGTCATCAGGAAAAATGTAGTAACTATGATGAGAGCCGCTGTGCTGCAGATTGAAAAGGATAAAAAGATTGAATTGGATGATGAGGGTGTTATAGAGGTAATTGCCAAAGGCGTAAAACAAAGGAAGGATTCTATACCTGACTTTGAAAAAGGCAACAGACCCGACCTGGTTGAAAATATAGAAAAAGAAATTGGTATTCTGATGGGGTATTTGCCGCAGCAGCTTACCGAAGAAGAGATCAACCAAATAGTTTCAGATACTATATTTGAAGTTGGTGCCCAGAGCATGCAGGATTTAGGCAAGGTTATGAATGCGCTGAAATCCAGAGTAAAGGGAAGAGCTGACGGCAAATTGGTTAATTCAATTGTAAAACAGCATTTAACAACATAAAAAAGGCTTTATATAAAACACTTTAGCAATTAAGCCAGCCTTTTTTGAAACTCATTTACGGAAAGTGGTAAATTAATGAGATATATACTTTCCTATTTGTTATAAAAAGACGGAAACCCATAAAGGGTTTCCGTTTTTTTTATGCTTGACAGTTATATAAATGAAAAACAGGGTATTATAATGATTGTGAGAGATATAAGGAGAATGAAAGAGATAAACTGATTCGGGTATTTGCAGTATACAAGGGTAAGCTGGGGTGAGTTAGTTTAAGCTAGTACTCATGTTGTGAATACTATATAAAACTGATATCATTATACTATACTTAGTTGCAGACAATTTAAGGTTTTAAGCTAAGTGGGGTTCATTCTTAATTGCAATTAGGATAACGATTTGCAGGGTAAATTTAATCAAAAAATTATGTGGTATTGGGGGTGTAACGGATGTTAGGAGACTGGAGCTTGCTTACAGCATTCCTGTATGTGATGGGTATTGTGCTTCTTCTGGTGGAAGCAATGATGCCTGGGTTTGGTGTTGCAGGGATAAGTGGGGTTATATTGGTATTTGCCAGTGTAGTTATGATTTCCTCAAGCTTTTTTCAGGCTATGCTAATAATGGTAGGTACCATCGCTATTGCGATATTACTGATCATTGCTCTATATAAGCTTGGATACGGAAAAGGCTTCTTGAAGTCAATGATACTCAGCACAGAACAGAAAAATGAAGAAGGGTATGTAAGTGCCAAAGGCTATGAAGAATACCTTGGAATGAGGGGTACTGTAATAACTCCGTTGAGGTCTGCGGGTACTGTGCTTATTGGTGAAAAAAGAATAGATGCAGTGTCTGAAGCAGAGTTTATCAACAAGGATGAAGAGGTTGAAGTCATAAAGATAGAAGGCAGCAGGATTGTAGTAAGGAGAGTAAAATAAATAATTGGAGGTATATTAATGGACATTGTGATTTATGTAGTAGGACTATTTGTTGTAATACTTGGGTTGACAATATTCCTAAGCTTTGTACCGCTTGGATTGTGGATATCGTCCCTGGCAGCAGGAGTTAATGTCGGAATATTTACCCTTGTAGGAATGAGGCTCAGAAGAGTTGTTCCAAGCAGGATTGTGAATCCACTTATAAAGGCAAGGAAGGCTGGTATTAACGTTAGTGTAAATGAACTTGAAGCTCACTTCCTTGCTGGAGGTAATGTTGACAGAGTGGTAAATGCACTTATAGCTGCACAGAGAGCAGAAATTGAGTTAGGCTTTGAAAGGGCTGCAGCTATTGATCTTGCGGGCAGAGACGTTTTGCAGGCTGTACAGATGAGTGTTAATCCAAAGGTTATTGAAACACCTGTAGTAGCAGCAGTAGCAAAGGATGGTATAGAAGTAAGGGCAAAAGCAAGAGTTACAGTAAGAGCAAATATTGAGAGACTGGTCGGCGGAGCCGGTGAAGAGACTATAATCGCCAGGGTTGGTGAAGGTATTGTTACAACTGTTGGTAGTTCGGAGAGCCACAAATTGGTATTGGAGAATCCTGATATGATATCAAGGACAGTATTGGCCAAGGGTCTCGACTCAGGAACAGCCTTTGAAATACTTTCAATAGATATAGCAGACGTAGATGTAGGCAGGAATATAGGTGCTCAGCTGCAGACAGACCAAGCAGAAGCTGATAAGAGGATAGCTCAAGCCAAGGCGGAGGAAAGACGTGCCATGGCTGTTGCTAAAGAGCAGGAGATGAAGGCTGGAGTACAGGAAATGAGAGCAAAAGTTGTAGAAGCTGAGGCCGAAGTACCGAAGGCACTTGCTGATGCGCTGAGAAATGGACGAATGGGCGTAATGGATTATTACCAGCTGCAGAATATGCAAGCTGATACCCAGATGAGAGACGCGATATCAAAGGTAAATAAGAGTGACGCTATTGATAAGGAAAAGAAGTAATCCCGCATAAAAGCATCTCCACCAAAGGAGGGATGTAGTTGGAAGGTTTATTTGCGGTAATATTCATAATTATAGGCATAGTGAACTTTGCTATGAAACAGCAGCAGAACCAAAACCAAGGTAGGGGCCAGGGCGGAATGAAAGAAAAGCAGCGCAGTTATAAAGTAGAGCAGCCTCGGAGGATCGCTCAGGAATACATGCCTTCGCCGATTATGATGGAAGAAAGTGAAGGTACTGAGGAAGAGGATAGAAGTATACAAGGCAGCATGGTTTATGTAGAGGACAGAAATATACAAGGCAGCATGGTTTATGTAGAGGATAGAAATATACAAGGCAGTATGAATTATGTGGAGCAGAGCCAAAGCAGCGAGGGTGTTGATCTTGCGCTTCCAAAGCTGGAGGCAAGAAGAAGGAAAGAAAAGAAGCCTGCCCCATTGGCTGAAGTGATGGAAAGGGAAGAAACGGACGCAATATTTGAGATAACAGAGGATAATCTGCTGAGCAGTATAATAATGGCTGAAATAATTGGACCGCCAAGGTCAATGAAAAGAAGCATAAGATAATAAACAAAAAGCAAGTTAGGCTAAGGCTTAACTTGCTTTTCTACGCTTTGAAACATATAGTTGCATAAATTGGGGTAGATTATCATTAAGGATTACACCTATAAATTTAGAGATTTACTGTCATTGATGGAGGTTACCGTGTTTGAGAAAAGAAAGAATTATTTAAAACAGATATATAAAATGGATGCGGAAACAAACGCATTTATAATTGAGATTTCGCTGGAAAACTACAAGGAGATATTCAACGGGTGGGATCCATCGCCTATCAAGAGAAGGGATCTTGATCCGGATCTTTTGCGTTTTATGGATCAGTGTTCCTCTGATATTCCATTGAGTTTTCCGCTGGAATTGCAATTTTACCTGCCTAAGGAACAATATGACGCGGACAAAGAAAACCTGACTAGGGTAGGGATTAAAAACAATTTTAATTTTACTGCCCATTTTATAGGAAAAGAGATTAGACAAATTAATAAGAAGATATTCTTTTATATTATTATAGCTTTCGCTTTCTTGGTAATTGGATATTTATCAAAAGAGAAAGTGGCAGAGAATGTGTTCACTACTACTCTTATAGAGGGGCTGTCTATTGGAGGATGGGTGTTTTTATGGGAAGCTTTTTCTTTATTCTTCTTTTCCAGGCAGGAGGTTTATGCTAGATTGAAAAGTACCAAAAGATTTCAGAATACAAAGATTAACTTCAGCTACAACTGAAATATGTCAAACATACAGTAAAAGCAAGTTAGGCAAAGGCTTAACTTGCTTTTTTAATGTTCTTCATTCTGCCCCGGCTGCATACAATTATATAGGGGTGGATGCTATGGTTAAGAAGAGTTATAGAATCAGAGAGAGGATATCTAACACCTTTGAGCTTCCAAAGGATATTGTAATGGATGTTTCAAAGGTTATTATCATTGGCACGGGTCAGATAACCGTAGAAAATCACAAGGGCATAGTGGAATACAGCGAGGAGCTAATTAGAGTGAATACGGGCAGCGGAATAATGAAGCTGTGCGGCAGAAACCTTACCATAAAAACGATATTGCAGGAGGAGATCACTATTACCGGTGAGATAACTAATATCGAATTCTGACGTACAGGCAGGTTGAGGCTATGCTGGATATTAAGGGGTAATGGGGGTAAGCAGGCATGTTTATTATACGAATATGGAATTATTTAAGGGGATATGCTATTATTATTGTTAAAGGATTGAAGATTGAAAGATTTATTAATCTCGCAGTGGTTAATAATATTTACATATGGGACATAAAGAAGCTTGACTATACCACGGTGCAGGCAAAAATCGGGCTGGAGAATTTCGGAAGGCTTAGGGACATTGTACGAAAAACAGACAGTTCAGTCAGCATTTTGACCAAGCGGGGCTTTCCTTTTATCATCAGAAATGTTAAGAGGAGAAAGCTGTTTTACGCTAGTCTGCTGTCACTGTTTATTTTTATCTACATAATGTCCTCTTTTGTCTGGATGATTGAAGTAGTAGGCGCCAAGAATGTCGATAGTGAAAAGATAATTAAGCAGCTTTATGCTGAGGGCTTACACGAGGGGAGCTTCAAGGGCAAGCTGGATAGAAGGCATATAGAGAATCAGGTGCTTATCAACATGCCGGAGCTTTCGTGGATAGGTATTCAGATAAAAGGTACCAAGGCAGTAGTCGAGGTTGTTGAGAAAAGAGAAGCGCCGCCGATGGTTAGTAACACCGATGCCTGCGATATTGTTGCGGCAAAGGATGGAATCATCACAAAACTCCTGGTGCTTGCAGGTGATCCCATTGTCAAGGATGGTACATCTGTCAGAAGGGGTCAGAAGTTAGTAAGCGGAACCATTCTCAGAGAAAACCTGGAACCGAGGCAAGTACATTCACTTGCCCAGATAAGTGCCAGGACCTGGTATGAGGATGCAGAGGAAATTCCACTTCAGCAGGTAGAGTATAAATCCACGGGGAAGATAGTCAGACATTATAAGTTGAAGCTATTGAACAAGGAATTCTCAAGGAAGAGAAGTGTAAAATTCAAGGATTTCAATGAATACGTAAATGAAAGAAACCTTATAAGCTTCGGGGACTATGTGTTCCCCGTGAAGCTGATAGAATATAGATTTGAAGAGCTGGTGCCAGTACAAGAGACGCTTATGGTGAATGAAGCCAAGGCAAGGTGCGCTGAAAGGCTCAATGCACGGATAAAGCTTCAGATTTCGGAAGAAGCTGTGATTTTGAATAAGAACATAAACTATTACATTGAGAAGAAGTCTGTAAAGGCTAAGATAAGTGTTGAAGTCCTGGAAGATATAGGAGTGAAACAAAAAATAAATTAACACAAAAGCGTAGGAGGAAAGCAATTGCCAGAAAACGTTATAGAAACTAATATACAAATTGATGATATGGAAAAAATAATGAATCTTTTTGGGAATTTTGACCAGAATCTTAAAGTCATAGAGAATGAATTCAATGCAGATATAATCGTAAGAGAAGGCCAAGTAAAGATTGTAGGTGAGGAGAAGGCTGTCGGCATGCTGAAGAAAACCCTCGATATCCTTCTAAAGATGCAGGAGACCGGTGAAATCATCACGAGCCACTCAATCAGCTATACTATTGGGCTGGTAAAGGAAGGGGAAGAGAACCGGGCTGACGAGCTTAGCGATGTAATCATAACAAGTGCAAGGGGTAAGGCCATTAAGAGCAAGACGATAGGGCAGAAGAAATATGTTGATGCAATACAGAATAACGATATTGTATTCGGGATAGGCCCTGCAGGGACAGGGAAGACCTACCTTGCCGTGGCTATGGCGGTTAAAGCCTTCAAGAACCGTGAGGTAAGCAGAATAGTTCTCACCAGACCTGCTGTGGAAGCAGGAGAAAAGCTCGGGTTCCTGCCAGGAGATTTGCAGACTAAGGTAGATCCTTATCTGAGACCTCTTTATGATGCACTGCATGACATAATGGGCGTAGAAACGTACCAGAAGCATATAGAAAGAGGGGCAATCGAGATTGCACCCCTTGCCTATATGAGGGGCAGAACGCTGGATGACTCGTACATAATATTGGATGAAGCCCAGAATACCTCGCCGGAGCAGATGAAAATGTTTCTGACCAGATTGGGCTTTGGATCAAAGGCTATCATTACAGGGGATATAACGCAGATAGACTTGCCCAGGGGCAAGTATTCAGGACTGAAGGAAGTAATGGAGGTATTGAAAAACGTAAAGGACATAGAATTCATATACTTCCATGAAAAGGATGTCGTAAGGCACAAGCTGGTGCGTGACATTATCAAGGCATACGAAAAGTACGAAGATAAAAAGAAGCTAACTGGGGAAGTACCAACAGGAGAAATTTCTGAATAAACAGGGGAGATCAAATGATAAATTTTTCTGTTTCAAATTTAAGGAAGCTGGTCAGAAGCAGTACAACCATCAGGATAGTTCTGATTGCCTGCCTTTTTGCTGCGCTCTTTTCCTTGTTCGTGCTGAATGCAAGACCAGAGGTTTATAGTCTTAAGGTGGGAGAGATATCCAACGAAGACATCTATGCCCCTTCAGATATAGTGGACAAGTCAGCGACTGAGCTTAGAAGGCAGCAAGCAGAGGAAAGCGTTGATTTGGTATATAAGCTTGATTTGACTGTACAGATTGATATAGAAAAGAAAACAGACAACTTCTTTTTATTGCTGGATACAGTAAAGAAGAGCGAAGGCATCGATAAGGCACAGAAGCTTACAATCTTGGAGCAAGAGTCAAACATTAGCCTTGGCAACAGCTTGTATAATACGCTCCTGGATGCATCTGAGACTGATCTTAAGACGCTCAGCGGCAATATCAAATATATAATAAACCAGATACTAAGCGAGAGAATTACAGAGCAGCAATTGAATGACAAGAGAAGCGACATAAGGGAGTTCTTTATGAATCTTCCCAAGAAAAGTAAGCTTAATGAAATTGGTGCAGATATTGCTGTAATGACCTTGAGACCCAATATGTATTACGATGAACCGACCACACTAGCCAAGAAACAGCAGGAAAGAGAAAAGGTTGAGCAAGTGGTAATACGGAAGGGCACAATTATAGTCAATAAGGGAAAGGAAGTTACACAGGCTCAAATACAGCTTTTAAAGGCTTACGGACTGCTGTACGTGGGCGGCAGCAGCTTCGAACTTCAGATATATGCTGGCTATGGAATAATAATAAGCATTTGTCTCGTAATAATGGGTTTGTACCTGAAGAGGCTGGACAAAAAGCTGTGGGCAAGCAATTCCACGATTTTTCTCATCAGCCTGATAGCGGTGATAACACTGGTCATTACAATGGTGGTCAAGAATATTTCCAGTTATCTGATAATATTGCCGGCAGGTACAATGCTGATTTCAATACTAGTAAGCACAAGAGTTGCCATACTGTCAAACATAATGATGTCGATACTTGCAGGCTTCCTAGGCGGTTTTGACATGTCGGTGGTAGCGATAATGCTTCTGACAGGCATACTCGGAGCGGAGATGGTATCCAGAACTCACCACAGGAGCACTTTTATTCTGGCGGGTTTTGCAGTAAGTCTGGTCAGCCTGCTGATTATATTCAGCGTAGGAATACTTAACAGGGAAGACATATACAGGATGTTAAACAATGGAATGTATGGCGCTATCGGTGGGGTACTCTCGGCGGTTCTTACTATAGGCACACTGCCGTTCTTTGAATCCACCTTTGACATCATAACGCCCTTAAAGCTGCTGGAGCTGTCAAATCCCAACCAGCCAATTCTTAGAAGGCTTCTTATTGAGGCACCAGGCACATACTATCATTCAATACTGGTGGGCAATCTGGCTGAGGAAGCAGCAGAAGAGATAGGGGCAAATCCTCTTTTGTGCCGAGTAGGGGCATACTATCATGACATAGGCAAGCTGAAGAGGCCGTATTTTTTCAAGGAGAATCAAATTACAAAGGATAATCCTCATGATAAGATTACACCTAATCTAAGTACTCTTGTCATAACCTCCCATGTGAAGGATGGAGTGGAGATTGCCAGAAAGAGCAAGCTTCCCTCTGCTGTTGTAAGGATAATTGAGGAGCATCATGGAAATACTCTGGTAGCATATTTCTATCATAAGGCATTGAATACAGAGGGAACTGAAGCAGTCGAGGAAGGTAAGTTCAGATACCCCTTCAGAAAGCCGCAGACACAGGAAGCTGCAATAGTCATGCTGGCGGATTCTGTAGAAGCATATATCAGGTCTTTATCTGAGCCTACACAGGATCAGGTAGAGCAGGGTGTGAGGAAGATAATCAAAGATAAGCTAAATGATGCACAGCTCGACGGATGCGACTTGACGCTTAAAGACTTGGAAATGATAGGGCAGGCCTTCATGAAGGTTTTGGCAGGTATATTCCATGAAAGAATAGAATATCCTGAAAACATACGGGACATATGAAGGACTGAATAATGGGCTAGACAATGGAGTAAGGTTACGCGTAACGCGCAACGAAAAAATAGCATATGTCTTATACTTGGATTTGCACTAAAATATCTAATATAAAAAAACGATTGGAGGAGTTTTTAAATGTCAGTATTGATAGACAACAGACAAAAGGGTATAGAAGTTGATGAGGCTATGGAAGCCTTGGTTACACAAGTAGTAGAAAAGGTCTTGGCTTACGAGGAATGCGAGGAAGATTACGAGGTAAGCATTTCCTTCGTAGGCGACGAAGAGATGCGGAGCCTGAACAATGAATATAGGGGTATTGATAAGGAGACAGATGTTCTTTCCTTCCCAATGATTGATTTTACGGAGGAAGAGCTTGAGGAAGAGGATGAAAATGCCGAATATATTGATGAGGAGATAGCACTGGGAGATATAGTCATATCAATGAGAAGCGTACGGGAACAAGCAGAGGATTACGGACACAGCATTAATAGGGAACTGGCTTTTTTGCTCGTCCATGGGATGCTGCACCTGCTGGGCTATGACCATGAGGATGAAGCAGCAGAGAAAGAAATGTTTGAAAAGCAGGAGATAATACTGAAAGAAATGAACCTTACGAGGTAAATGGGAAGTGAAGAAGTGGGGCCAAGGAGATTTTTTGCAAGCCTGAGATATGCAGCGGAAGGAATAGCATACTGTATAAAAACCCAAAGGAATATGAGAATACATCTCGTAGTTGCCATTATTGTCCTGCTGTCAGGAATACTTCTGAAAGTTGTCAAGACTGAGTTTATAATGGTGCTTATATCAATCTCCATGGTATTCATATGTGAGATAATAAATACTGCTGTGGAGAGGGCGGTTGATACTGCTACACTGGAGTATCACCCTATTGCCAAGATTGCAAAGGATGTAGCGGCAGGAGCTGTATTGGTGGCTGCCTTGAACTCGGTAATCGTGGGGCTTCTGGTCTTCGGAAAGTATTTATCGGCTATAGTCTTGAAATTGCTTGAATAGTATATATGAGTTAAAGGGACAAGCCTAGGTATTCTTTACGGGTAAAAGCACGGGAACCACGGAGCACACGGATGTTTCACGGAATTACACGGTAGTTTATAATATCTTCCCGCCGTGAATTCAGTGAATTTCAGTGTCTTCAGTGGTATGCGTTCCCTTCGTCGTATTTTAATATATTATTTAGAAAAGAGGGTTTCGAATGAATAGTAGAAGATGGCTGTCTGTGCTGATGATTGTATTCTTAATTCCAGTAATGTTTTCCGGGTGCGGCAAAAAGGTGGAAGTATCCAATGTTGAACCGGTAGTCACACCTATGCCAACTGTTCAACCAACTCCAGAACCGCCGGAAGGCCCACCTTGTACTTTGACAGGGATGCTTGTAGAAGATGCGGAGGATTTGAAGCTGAGACCCATAGCTGTAATGCTGGATAACGAGTATAATGCAAGACCTCAGTCAGGGCTTCTGGATGCCGAGATAGTATATGAGATTCCTGTTGAAGGGAATATCACAAGATATATGGCTGTCTATCATCATAACCCTTCTGATAAAATCGGTCCGGTGAGAAGTGCCAGACCTTACTTCATAGATAAGGCAATGGAGCTTAATGCAGTATACGTGCATTGCGGCGGAAGTCCTCAGGCACTGCAGGATTTGGTGACGCTGAAAGTCGATACCCTCAATGACTTGAAAGGATCTCCATGCTTCTGGAGATCAACTGACAGGAAGATGCCTCACAATCTTTACACAAGCACCAAGCTTATGAGGGAAGTAATGGAAAGCAACAAATTCAATAATAAAACAGCACCAGAATATTTTAAGTTCAGTGAGGAGTTCCTTAACCTGGACGGTAAGAATACCGGATCAATAAGCTTTAATTACAGCAAGAACTATACTGTCGGGTATGAATATAATGAAAAGGACAAATTATATTATAGGACAATAAACGGAATAAGGCTTAAAGACAAAGAATCAAGCAAAGATATAGCCACTACCAATATAATTGTTGAAAAAACAACTGCAAAGGTTCTAGATAAAGTGGGCCGATTAGAGGTAAGCAATTTAGGAAAGGACAGAGGCTACTATCTCACAGCCGGAAAGTTGATAGAAATAGAATGGAGCAAGAGCAGCAGGAGTGCCAAGACAATATATAAAGACCTTAAAGGCAATGAGATTATCATGAACAAAGGCACTACATGGATTCAGGTGGTTCCGGACTATGTGAGGATAGAGATAAAGGAGTGAAAATCATGAATTACGATATACTAATAGAAAAAGCACAGGAAGCGATGAAAAACGCCTATGTAAAGTATTCGAATTTTAAGGTTGGGGCGGCATTGTTGACGAAGAGCGGTAAGATATATACTGGCTGCAACATTGAGAACTCTTCGTATGGAGCGACAATCTGCGCGGAAAGAGTTGCATTCACAAAAGCGATTTCTGAAGGAGAGAGGGAATTTGAAGCTATTGCTGTAGCAAGCAATCTGAAGGGTTTTACATATCCCTGCGGTATTTGCAGACAGTTCATGTCTGAATGGGGCTTGGATATAAAGCTTTTAACCAAAAGCGAAGGCACGACTAGAGTTCATACTATAGGTGAGCTGCTGCCTGAAGCCTTCGTAGAATTCGAAGCGGATAAATAATATATCGAATAATAATATAGAAGTAAGCAGAGGATGGTGTTTTAAGAAAAGGTATTCTGGAGGAATATTTATTTTAAATTCACCGAAGGAGAGAAATTATGGATAAAAAATTTAAATCAGGCTTTGTAACAATAATCGGAAGACCAAATGTGGGAAAGTCTACTCTAATAAACAGGCTGCTGGGGGAGCGGGTATCGATAATATCCAGCAAACCCCAGACAACCAGGAACTCAATACGCTGCATATACACAAATGATGAGTATCAGATTGTTTTTATCGATACACCCGGCATACACAAACCCCGGCATGCGCTGGGAGAGTACATGGTAAAGACGGCAACAGAGTCATTAAAAGGCGTGGATGTTGTTATAGTGATGTTTGACTGTTCCGCAGAAATAGGTCCTGGAGATATGCATATAATCGAAGTGGCGGGAAAGGTCGACTCCCCTGTCATTCTTGTGTTGAACAAGATAGACAGGATAGCAAAATCCAGACTGGAGCAGGTTGCAGCATCCTTGGTTACGCATGAGAACCACTTTGACGCTATAATACCTATTTCAGCAAGTACCGGAGAGAACCTTGACGAGCTTTTGAAGGAGATAGTAAAACATCTGCCGGAGGGCCCCAAGTATTTCACTGAGGACATATACACTGACATGCCGGAGAAATTCATTGTATCTGAGATAATAAGGGAAAAGATACTTGAGCTTACCGAAGAGGAAGTGCCCCATGGAACCGCTGTAGATATTACCTCCATGAAGGAAAGGGAAAATAAGGACCTTATAGATATTGAAGCCACTATATTCTGTGAAAAGGATTCCCACAAAGGGATGATAATAGGAAAGCAAGGCAAAATGTTAAAAGAGATAGGCACTAGAGCAAGAGTTGACATTGAGAGTCTGCTGGACTGCAAAATCAACCTGCAGCTTTGGGTCAAGGTTAAAAATGATTGGCGTGACAATAAAGGCGCGCTTAAGAACTTCGGGTATAAGTGGGAGTGAAGAAATGTCAATATCAAAGACTGAAGGTATTGTCCTAAAGCACACCAATCTCGGCGAAGCGGATAGAATACTGACAATACTCACAAGAAACAACGGAAAAATCAAAGCGATTGCCAAAGGCTGCCGAAAACCAAAAAGCAGCCTTCTTTCATCGTCGGAGGTTTTTGTTTTCAGTGAGTTTGTAGTATACAAGGGTGCGAACTTCTATCATGTATCGCAAGCTTCAACAAGAGAAACCTTTTATAATATAAGGAAAGATCTATTGAGGCTTTCTTATGCCACCTATTTTGCGGAGCTTGCAGAATCTGTATCTGATGAGGATATACCGAGCGAAAGATTGTTTCTGCTGCTTGCGAAGGTACTTTATTATCTTTCTACCGGAGAAATACCAATGGGATTATTACACGTGGGCTATCAGCTGAAGCTTATGGATATCAGCGGATACAGACCCAATTTAGCCAAGTGTGCAATATGCGGGAAATCAAGTGAGGATTTTATCAAGTTCAGCGTCAATCTTGGAGGTGTCATTTGCGGCGATTGCAGCACTGATGAGAGATTATGGAAGGATGGAGATGTTTTCAAGATCAGCCATGGTACCATAGAGGTTTTTAAATTTTTGTTGAATACTGAAATTTCTAGATTAAATACAAAGAAAATTGATAATACTATTTTTAATGAAATAGATAAAATAACTAGATCCTTCATCCTAAGCCACTTGGATAAAAGGTTTAAGTCGCTTGATTTTTTGGATGATATAAAGGATTCAGGTTTCTAGAAATTTTAAAAAGATTTGAAAGGAGTAGGTCCCATGGATATAAGTCTTGAAAAGGTTGACATTATCAGGGATAGGACAGGTGTTTCTTATAAGGAAGCTAAGGATGCCCTTGAAGCAGCTGGCGGCAATGTAGTGGATGCCTTGATAAATATTGAAGCAGTTGGGGATAAGAGGTGGACAGAGACAATCTCTGTAAAAGGCAACGAGGCGGTTGACAAGCTGAAAGGAATAGTAAAGTCAGGCAATGTGAATAGGATAAGAGTTAAAAAGGATGAATATGTAATACTTGACATACCCGTTACAGCTGGAGCCATAAGCGCAGTAGCAATTCCACAGCTTACAGCAATAGGAGCGGCAGTTGCACTGCTGTCAAAGTGTACCATAGAGGTGGAAAGGCCAAACAAACAGACTATTAATGTGTCACAGGCAATCACAAATACCGCAGATGATATTGCAAATAAGATAAAAAATGTAACTGGTGATATCAGGAACATGAAGTCTGGCGCAACCGGCCAAAAAACCGGATTAGCGGACGATATTGATACCTTCAGCGCAGAAAATATGGATGACTACACCTTTAAGAGCAATGACTATACTGATGCTTCCAACGTAAACGTTGACGACACTTTTACACAATAGACTATTGACAAAATATATACGATTTGCTAAATTAAAGTTAGTATACCGAGTTTAAACGGTATGCAATGCGTTGAAGAAGAGAAGTAATCAAATTATTGCACTCTTAGAGAGCCGGGAGCTGGTGGAAGCTCGGCAGTGCAGCTTGACGAAGGGCGCTTTGGAGCAGAGGTATGAAAAGAGGGTTTGATAAGGTTCTTTTATCAGACCAAAAAGGGTGGAACCGCGGAAGTAAACCTTTCGTCCCTTGCAGCAAGGGATGAAGGGTTTTTTTTATTTTATCAAAATCAGTATTTGGAGGGATATGAAATGACATTTCAAGAGATTATTCTGACGCTTCAGAAATACTGGGCTGAACAGCATTGCATTATCGCACAGCCTTACGATGTGGAGAAGGGTGCGGGTACGATGAGCCCTTACACATTTTTAAAAGCGCTGGGGCCGGAGCCTTGGAGAGTGGCTTATGTAGAGCCTTCAAGGAGGCCTGCGGATGCAAGATATGGGGAAAATCCCAACAGGCTGTATCAGCACCATCAGTTCCAGGTAATTTTAAAGCCTTCACCGGACAATGTGCAGGATTTATATCTGGGAAGTCTTAAAGCATTGGGAATCGACCCGCTCAAACATGACATCAGATTTGTAGAGGACAACTGGGAAGCCCCTACTCTTGGAGCTTGGGGACTTGGCTGGGAGGTATGGCTGGATGGAATGGAGGTAACTCAATTCACATACTTCCAGCAGGTAGGAAGCGTAGACTGCCAGCTGGAATCTGCGGAGCTAACCTATGGTTTAGAGAGAATAGCAATGTATATCCAGAATATAAACAACGTATTTGACATAGAATGGGTTGCAGGTATAAATTACGGTGATGTATTCAAGGTTGCGGAATATGAGCATTCCAGATACAGCTTCGAAGAAGCGGATACAAAGCTGCTTTTCAGGCTTTTTGAGGAATATGAGGGAGAGGCTAAGAGGTTGCTTGATAAGAATATTGTTCTGCCAGCCTATGATTATGTTCTAAAATGCTCGCATGCTTTCAATATACTGGATGCAAGGAAAGCTATAAGCGTTACTGAAAGAACCAGTTTTATTGGAAGGGTAAGGAATCTTGCGAGGCTTGTAGCTCAGGGCTACCTGAAGCAAAGAGAGTCTATGGGATATCCCCTGCTCAAAAAGGCTGTATCCGGAGGTGCGAAAAATGAATAAGGATTTGTTGTTCGAGATAGGCACGGAGGAAATCCCTGCCAAGTATATGCCAGCTACGCTGGAACAGGTTAAAGGTATTGCAGAGTCAATGCTTAAAGGTAATAGGATAGTTTTTGAGGAGATAAAGTCATATGGCACTCCAAGAAGAATAGTACTTTTCGTCAGAGGGATTGCAGAGCAGCAGGAGGATTTGGAGGAACTGGTAAAAGGCCCTTCCAGGAAAGCAGCCTATGATGAAAATGGCAACCCGAGCAAGGCTTTATCAGGCTTCTTAAAAGGCCAGAAGGCAGAACTGCAGGATGTGTTTATTCAGGAGCTTTCCGGAGTGGAATATGTATATTTTAAAAAGCAGGAAAAAGGTCGGCCAACTAAAGAAGTGTTAAAGACAATACTTCCTAACATACTTACATCAATCACCTTTCCCAAGTCAATGAAATGGGGCAATAAATCCTTCAGGTTTGCAAGACCTGTCAGATGGCTGGTGCCAATACTGGGAGACGAGCTGATAGAGTTTGACAAGGACGGAATTCAGTGCAGCAGGAGCACAAAGGGACATAGAGTATTGTCAAATGGCAGCATAGAGATAAGAAATACAGCAGAGTATTTTGAAAAACTCAGGGAAGGCTTCGTCATTGTAGATCAGGACGAAAGACGCTCGCTGATACGCAAGCAGTGTGAAGCGCTGGCAAAGGCAAAAGGCGGAGAGGCGCTAATGGATGAAGAGCTGCTGGAAGAGGTTGTATATCTTTTGGAATATCCTACTGCTCTCATGGGCGGCTTTGAAGATGAATATCTCAAGCTTCCAAAGGAAGTAGTTATTACTCCGATGAAGGAGCATCAGAGGTATTTCCCAGTTTTAGATAAGAATAAAAAGCTTATGAATTACTTCATTACTGTAAGAAACGGCGACAATCGCTTCCTGGAAACAGTACAGGAAGGAAATGAGAAAGTTCTTAGGGCAAGACTGGCAGATGCGAATTTCTTCTACAGCGAGGACAAGAAGAATTCATTAGAGAGCTGTGTGGAGAAATTAAAGAATATAGTATTCCAGGAAACCTTAGGCACCATATATGACAAGACACAAAGAATAAGAGGCCTAAGCGAATACCTTGCAGAAGTGGTTGGATTAAACAGCGGCGAACGAAAGAATCTGCTAAGGTCTGCGTACTTATGCAAGGCTGATCTGGTTTCCGGGATGGTTAAGGAATTTGATGAGCTGCAGGGAATAATGGGAAGAGAATATGCACTGATGCAGGGTGAAAAGCAAGAAGTGGCGGATGCAATACTTGAGCATTATCTTCCAAGGTTTGCAGGAGATTATACTCCTGAAACTGTAAATGGTTCAATCCTGAGCATCTCAGATAAAATGGACACTATCTGCGGCTGCTACGCAATAGGTATACAGCCGACGGGTTCCCAAGACCCATACGCTCTGAGGCGGCAGGCAATAGGAGTCAATTCGATAATACTTGAGGCAAAAATGCATTTGGGATTGGCACATCTTGCAGATACCGCTCTCAAGTCCTATGCAGAAAAAGGTATACTTACGGGCGATATAAAGACGATAAAGAGAGACATAATTGAATTCTTCAAGCAGAGATTCAGGAACGTCATGATAGACAAGGGTTTCGAATATGATGTGATTGATGCTGTTATAAATGCTGAGTTTGATGATATATATGACGCATATATGAAAATTGAGGAGCTGTCAAAGTGGAAGTATAGGGATGAGTTCCTTAATATCCTGGGCTCAGTAAGCAGAGTTTCCAATCTTGCTGCTAAGGCTAAGAGTTCCCAAATAAATGCAGAACTTTTCACAGAGAAAGCTGAACTGGAGCTTTTGAAAGCCTTTGACAGGGTGAATACGGAATATGAAGGATATGTGGACAATAGGGAGTATGGAGAAGCATTGAGGCTTATGATTACGCTTAAGAAACCTATAGATGACTTCTTCGATAATATTATGGTAATGGTAGAAGATGAGGATATAAAGAACAACAGGCTGGGACTCTTAAAGAGCATGGCCAACATGATGAACAGAATGGCAGACTTGGGTGCGATAGTAGTGAACAAATAAATTCAGACCGGCACTTTGAAAGGTCGGATTTACAAAGTGCCGGCATTTTGTACACTCCAAATTTTTTCAATGATATAAAATTTGATTTTTTTATTGTGATGATAAATGCTTTATGATAGTATTTATAGAGAATGCAGTATAAATAAGGTAAATCTCATAAGTTATATATATATTGCACATCATATATAGCAGGTAAAATGACCGCTAAAAACGTTTCGAGGCAGGTGATAGCCATAGAATTTACAAGTCGTCAGAAACAGATAGTAGAGCTGGTAAAGAATAATCAGCCTATAACCAGCGAGCAGCTGGCAGCAAAGCTCAATATGACAAGAGCAGCCTTAAGGCCTGATCTTACAATACTTACGATGTCCGACATGCTTGAAGCCAGGCCAAAGGTAGGATATTTTTACTCGGGAAAGAGTGTAAACAACATAGGCAGCGATTTCATAAAGAGCATAAAGGTTGCTGAAATAAAGTCAATTCCTGTGGTAGTTGATGAAGCAACAACCGTATATGATGCGATTGTTACGCTTTTTTTAATGAATGTTGGTACAATCTATGTGCAGAATAAAGGAGCACTTACTGGGGTAGTGTCCAGAAAGGACTTCATAAAGATTGCAATCGGCAATAACGACATACACAATATGCCGATTGGAATGATTATGTCGAGGATGCCTAATATAATTTATATATTGGATACTGAAAGTGCATATGACGCAGTAGTTAGGCTTATTACCCATGAAATAGACAGCATACCGGTAGTAGAGCCTTTTAAGAATGAAGAAGGCAAGGAACTATTCAAAATAACCGGCAAGGTATCCAAAACCACTATTACTAAACTGCTTTATGATTTGTGCAAGCAATAGGTTAGGGGGATATTATGGATAAAAATAGGGTAGTAATATTTGTGATATCAGATTCAATAGGAGAAACTGCGGAGCAGGTGGCAAAAGCCGCAACTGCCCAGTACCCTGAATGTGAAATCAGAATAAAATGGATACCGTATGTTACCGAAATAGAGAGCATACAGGAAGTAATAAGCGAGGCAAAGGACCTGGACAGTATAATAATGTTTACACTTGTGGTTCCTGAGCTTAGAGAATATCTGAAAAAGCAGGCTGATGAGCATAATATTACTTATGTTGATATAATGGGGCCTGCGGTTGATGCCATAGCTAAAGTCACAAAGCAGCACCCTACAGATATACCAGGGGCTATGAGAAAGCTTGATGATGAATACTTCAAAAAGGTTGAGGCTATGGAATTTGCAGTAAAGTATGACGACTGCAAGGACCCAAGGGGTATAAAGAAGGCTGACCTGGTATTGCTTGGAATCTCCAGGACCTCCAAGACTCCTCTCAGCATGTTCCTGGCAACCAAGAATATAAAGGTGGCCAATATACCGCTAATGCCTGAAGTGAAGCCACAAAAGGAGCTTTTTGAAATATCTCCAAAGAAGATAATTGGTTTGGTGATCAGTTCAGACCATCTGAATCCAATAAGACTGGAAAGGTTGAAATCTCATGGGCTAAAAAGTGAAGCAAATTATGCAAGCATGGAGAGAATAGCCTATGAGCTTAAATATGCTGAAGAAATCATGAATAAAATCGGTTGCAGCGTAGTAGATGTAACTGATAAAGCCATTGAGGAAACAGCAAATATTATACTGCAAATATTAAAGGAGGCTAACGAGGAATGAAGAAGTATGTTTACAACTTTAAAGAAGGAAAGGCTTCAATGAAAGACCTCTTAGGAGGAAAAGGCGCAAACTTGGCTGAAATGAGCAATATAGGGCTGCCTGTACCTCCAGGATTTACTATAACGACTGAGGCCTGCAACGAGTACTATAACCAAAATGAGCAGATTTGGAAAGAGCTTAACGATGAAATATTCGCAGAGCTCAAGCAGCTGGAAACTGCCACAGGCAAGACCTTCGGCGGTGGAAGCAATCCGCTTCTCGTATCTGTAAGATCCGGTGCAAAGTTTTCAATGCCTGGTATGATGGATACAATTCTTAATCTCGGCTTGAATGACGAAGTTGTTGAAACAGTGAAAAACAGCACTGGCAATGAAAGATTCGCAATGGACAGCTATAGAAGATTCATTCAGATGTTCAGTGATGTTGTTATGGAGATTCCAAAGCCAAAGTTCGAAAAAATTCTTGATGCAATAAAAGAAGAAAAGCATGTGAAATATGATACTGACCTTACAGCTTCAGACCTTAAGGAAGTTGTTGAGAGATTCAAGGGTCTCTACAAGCAGGAGAAAGGCGAGAGCTTCCCGCAGAATCCCAGGGAACAGCTTTTGCACTCAGTGACAGCAGTATTCAGATCATGGAATAATGAAAGAGCAATAATATACAGAGCAATGAATAACATACCGGGAAACCTCGGTACAGCCGTTAACATACAGTCAATGGTATTCGGGAATATGGGAAATGACTGCGGAACAGGAGTTGCTTTCACAAGAAACCCATCAACCGGAGAAAGAAAATTATACGGCGAATTCCTTATGAATGCACAGGGTGAAGACGTTGTTGCAGGTGTAAGAACACCTCAGACAATTGATAAGCTCGGTGAAATCAACAAGGAAGTTTATGACCAGTTTGTAAGCGTTGCAAATCTCTTGGAAGACCACTACAGAGATATGCAGGACATAGAATTCACAATAGAAAAGGGCAAGCTGTTCATGCTCCAGACAAGGAACGGCAAGAGAACAGCTGGTGCAGCACTTAGAGTTGCTGTTGAGCTTGTTGAAGAAGGCAAGTTAAGCAAGGAAGAAGCTGTAATGAGAGTTGAACCTTCACAACTTGACCAGTTGCTGCATCCTAACTTTGACACTGAAGCACTTAAGAAAGTAACTTCAATAGCAAAAGGACTTCCGGCTTCACCTGGAGCTGCTTCAGGTAAGGTATACTTTACAGCAGCTGCAGCAGTAGATGCAGCAAAGAATGGTGAGAAGGTAGTACTTGTAAGACAAGAAACTTCACCTGAAGATATTGAAGGCATGGCAGAATCCCAGGGAATACTTACAGCTAGAGGCGGTATGACTTCACATGCTGCAGTTGTAGCAAGAGGTATGGGTAAGTGCTGTGTAGCCGGCTGCGAAGATATTAAGGTTAATGAAGATGCAAAGCAGTTCTCAATCGGCAGCAAGATATACAAGGAAGGCGACTTAATATCCATCAACGGCAGTACCGGTCATGTCTATGAAGGAGTTATTGCTACAAAGACTCCAGAAATGTCCGGCCATTTCGGAACTCTGATGTCATGGGCTGATGATGTAAGAAAGCTTAAGGTAAGAACAAACGCTGATACTCCCAGGGATGCGCAGCAAGCTGTGGCATTTGGCGCAGAAGGCATAGGCCTCTGTCGTACAGAGCATATGTTCTTTGATGAAGACAGAATACCGGCAGTCAGAGAAATGATTATATCCGAAACTCTTGAAGAGAGAAAGGTCGCATTAGTAAAGCTTCTCCCAATGCAGAGAGAGGATTTCATAGGTATATTCGAGGCTATGGAAGCAAGACCTGTTACTATAAGGCTTTTGGATCCACCACTGCATGAGTTCCTGCCTCATTCTGATGAGGATATCAAAGAACTTGCGAAGACAATGGGTATTGAGTTCAAAACGCTTAAAGAAAGAGTTGAGAGTTTGCATGAGTTCAACCCTATGCTCGGTCACAGGGGCTGCCGACTTGCAGTAACATATCCTGAGCTAGCTGAAATGCAGGCAAGAGCTATAATTGAAGCTGCCGTATATGTGAAGAAGAATAAGGGAATAGATGTACATCCTGAAATAATGATTCCACTCGTAGGGGATATCAGAGAGCTTACATACATTGAAAAGATAGTTAGAGAAACAGCTGATAAGATTATAGCTGAATCCGGAATAAAGCTTGAGTATATGTATGGTACGATGATAGAAGTGCCAAGAGGTGCTGTGACAGCTGATGAAATAGCAAAGTCAGCTGAGTTCTTCTCCTTTGGCACCAATGACCTTACACAGATGACCTATGGCTTCTCAAGAGACGACGCAGGCAAGTTCATAAAGGAATACCTCAACAAAGGCATATTCGAACAGGATCCATTCCAAACTCTCGACCAGAACGGCGTAGGAAAGCTTATTAAGATGGCTGCAGAGCTTGGGAGAAGTGTAAGACCGGGAATAAAGCTCGGTATCTGCGGAGAGCACGGCGGAGACCCTGCATCCATAGAATTCTGCCATAAGGTAGGACTTAACTATGTATCCTGCTCACCATTCAGAGTGCCGATAGCAAGACTTGCTGCAGCACAGGCAAATATTAAGGACAAAATGGGCGAATACAGCCAGAAATAAATAGAAATATTTGAATCAAAATCCGCATATCCCAATTGGGATATGCGGATTTTTTTATTTACCTCAGACAAACTGTAGCATTAAAATGTACAAGTCATATAATGCTAGTGGAAGAAAATAAACCGGTTCTGATTCTACAATTGGAAAAAAGGGGAGGTGAATTTATGGGATTTGTAAAAATGCCCGAAATGCTTTCGCCGGAATTAATAAAGGCTTTAGCAGGCAATGTATATACCGCTAAAGGTGAGCCGAGCCCCAAGGACGAAATGGCTGCAACATGGAAAAAGTATATAAAAGAAGATAAGAAACATGACAAAAAGGAAGACAAAAAAGAAGATAAAAAAAGAGGTAAGAAATATACACAGGAAGAATGCTGGGAAGATGATGAATGCTGCTGCTCGAAAAAGGTAAAATTCATATTTCTATTGAACAACGCAGTGGTAATCAATATCAATGCAGTATGCGAAGAAGAAAGTTACACGGCATAAGCAACGATCTTACCATTGTTTTTTTTTGAGAAAGATTGCTTAAAATGCATAGGTACATGATAAATGAATTATTGTACCTATGCTCAACTATACATAACAGGATTCAGAAAGTGAGGTGATGAAAACATGGAAAGAGTTATTATGCCTGAACTTATATCACCGGTGTTTGCAGAAATGATATCAGAAAACCCAGAATTACTTAAAATTATTGTAGACCACCAATCCGGTGAGGAGCTAATAGTAGGACAGAACTGTACTTTAGATTGTAATTGCAATCCAACAAATGTCAAGCTTGTATTTTGCAATGTAACAATTGGCATAGATGACACAGTGGATGAGTGCGATAATACCTGTGGCTCAGGAGAAACAGAAGAACAGATTGGCAACTGTCATATAAAGATAAATGATGGTGCGCTTGGTAAAAGAGGTTTTCATTGGGAAGAATTGCTGAATGAGCTGAGTCAATTAAAGCTAGAGGTGGCAGTGCTTGAGGCAAGGATGGAAGAAGCCAAGAAAATATTAAAATTGATACCAAGGCAAGCATGTAACAGAAAGCTGGTAGCTCGATGTAAAATTGATATAAATGAAGCTTTGGAGCATTTAGCTGATAAGAAGAGGGAATTGGGATATAAGGCCTGGCTTATGGAGAACTAAAAATAGTGAGAAAATGGTTTTTAGTACAATCAGTAGCAAAACAATGTACAAGTCATACTATGCTAGTGGAAGAAGACAAACCGGTTTAGATTCTCCGCCCATTAAAAGAAAGGAGGTGAATTTATGGAATATGTAAAGATGCCTGAATTGCTGTCATCTGAAGCAGCACAAGTCCTTGCAGACAATGTGGATGCTGTTAGAGAAATGATGAGCTCAAGGGAATATGACGGTGGCTGTCATGACAATGATGAATGCTGCTGCCCGAAGAAAATTAAATTCATATTCGTAATGAACAATGTGGCGATAATCAACATCAATGCAGTATGCGAAGAAGAAGATGATCATCATAAGAAGTGCTAAATCCATATATAACGGCAAGAATTAGTCTTCCCAGAAGTATATTTTTGGCAATATGCTGAATTCAGCAACTAGACATAGAGAGCTCGGGCTCTCTATACCTTTGTATTACATATTTGATCTTACTGTACATTTCTGTCTTGATCCGCGGTCATAATGCCTGCCTTTTCAACAACCTTTCAGTACAGCTGCAAAAAATTGAGCAGCTGAGGAAGGGGTTTATTGCAAATGAATCTTACGAGTTCAGGCATACCTTAGTTTTGCTAAGGGTTCTGCAGCAACAATAAGGGATGTTACTGGGAATATGTTGCAAGAATGGACAAGCAGCTGTGAATTATGCCTGTAACCACACGGCCGGAGAGGGACGGATGCGAATATAAGTATTAGAAAATGTAGATAATGTTAAACTGGTATTATTGGTTGGTTAGGGAGCTAGTATGTTAATAAATGCGAGATGTGCGCCTGATTTTGGGCGAGAAAGGTCCCTTTGGTTCGGGGGCTTCGGAGAATGCAGGGATGAACATCGTTCGCCAGTGGCAGGGGCGCCCGTTGTGAGGCAGTAAATGAATACTTGGCATAATAGTTGCATAACTTTTATAAGGATAAGAATATAATTATCGAGGAGGTTATAATAACAATGAGAGAAGTTGTAATTGTAGGTGCGGCTAGAACCGCAATAGGAAGTTTCAACGGCAGCCTTGCAGGAGTTCCAGCGGTTGACCTTGGGGTGGCTGCAGTTAAGGAAGCAATTAAAAGAGCAGGCATTACCCCTGATATGGTGGATGAGACAGTATTAGGCTGTATTCTCCAGGCTGGATTGGGACAGGGAGTAGCAAGACAGGTAGCTGTAAAAGCAGGTATACCTGTTGAAAAACCAGCATATACAATCAATATGATATGCGGATCAGGCTTGAGGGCTGTACAGATTGCTGCTCAGCAGATTATATCCGGAGAATGTGATGTTGTAGTTGCAGGTGGTACCGAGAACATGAGCGCAGCTCCATATTTATTGAAAAATGCAAGAACAGGCTATAGAATGGGACATGGAGAGATAGTGGACTCAATGATACATGACTCCCTCACTGATATATTCAACAACTATCATATGGGTATGACTGCCGAAAATTTGGCAGAGAAGTACAGCATTTCAAGAGAAGAACAGGATGAGTTTTCAGCATCCAGCCAGAACAAAGCTGAAGCAGCTATAAAGGCAGGCAAATTCAAGGATGAAATAGTTCCTGTAGTCATCTCATCAAAGAAGGGCGACGTAATTGTTGACACAGACGAGTTCCCAAGGGCTGGGATAACTGCAGAAGCTCTTTCAAAGCTTAGACCAGCATTTAAGAAGGATGGTACAGTAACAGCAGGAAACGCATCAGGTATAAATGATGGAGCTGCTGCTTTAGTAATAATGGCAGCTGACAAAGCAAAGGAGCTTGGACTTAAGCCCCTTGCAAAGATAGCAGGCTATGGTTCGGCAGGTGTAGATCCAAGCATAATGGGTATTGGACCGGTTCCTGCAGTAAAGAAGGCATTGGAAAGATCGAAGCTCAAACTTGAAGATATTGACCTTATAGAAGCTAATGAAGCTTTTGCTGCACAGGCTCTCGCAGTTGCAAAGGAGCTGGGTTTTGATATGAGCAAAGTAAATGTAAATGGCGGAGCTATTGCCTTGGGACATCCTGTTGGGGCAAGCGGTGCAAGAATACTCATCACACTTCTTTATGAAATGAAGAGAAGGAACTTAAAGCATGGCCTTGCGACCTTGTGCATAGGCGGCGGTATGGGTACAGCTCTAGTAGTAGAAATGTAGTATACGATAGAAGTTAGAAGGAGGAATATTTAATTGAGATTAAAGGATAAAGTAGCTATAATTACCGGCTCTACAAAGGGAATAGGTAAAGAGACTGCAATGGTTTTTGCCAGAGAAGGTGCAAAGGTAGTAGTCGCAGGTACACGTGAGGATGCAATAAAAGAAGTAGTTGCGGAAATAAAGGCAATGGGTGCTGAAGCAATGGGCTTCAAGGTTGATGTCAGCAAGCGTGCACAGGTAGATGAAATGGTAGCAGGCGTTAAGCAGGCTTGGGGCAGAATTGATATACTTGTGAACAATGCAGGTGTAACAGCTGACGCAATGCTCAAGAAGATGACAGAAGAGCAGTTTGATAAAGTAATCAATATCAACCTGAAGGGCGTATACAACTGTGCGCAGGCTGTACTTGACATAATGACCGAGCAGGGAAGCGGAGTAATACTCAATGCCTCTTCTGTAGTAGGATTATACGGCAATGTAGGTCAGACCAACTATGCAGCTGCAAAGTGGGGAGTTATAGGTATGACAAAGACCTGGGCCAAGGAGCTTGGAAGAAAAGGCATTAGGGTAAATGCGGTTGCTCCAGGTTTCATAATGACTCCTATGACTGAAGCTGTTCCGGAGAAGGTACTGGATCTGATGAAGGAGAAGGCTCCTCTGCAGAGACTCGGAAAACCTGAAGATATTGCGAATGCGTTCCTGTTCCTTGCCTCTGATGAAGCAAGCTTCGTGACTGGAGCTGTTCTCTCAGTAGATGGGGGACTCGTAATCTAATATTTATATATTAAAAAATGGATTGCTCAATGAGCAATCCATTTTTTAATTAGCTGTTATTTCTTTAGTGGCACTATTGCCGGATTCTCAGATACCTGAGAATCTAAAGGTGTCTTTTCTACTGTGAGGTATTTTATAAGCATTCCTGCTGTATCTGCCTTTGTAAGTTCAAGGTTCGGCTTAAAGTTGCCATCGGCTGTATCAACAAGACCGAGCGTATCTGCTATTGAGACATAACCTATGTTTTTGGTGGGTATGGTATTGGCATCCTTAAGGTTGCTAACGAACATATTACCCAAGTCTGCAAGGAATCCTACACCCAGTGCTTTTACCATCATTTTTGAAGCGTCCATTCTTGTGACACAAGCTTCGGGGTTTTTATCCTTTTTCGTCAGTATATTCTGCGCTATTGCATTTTCATAGTACCTGTCGTATTCACTGCTGTCAGCTGTTGCATAAGGGATAGGATAGTATTCCGGCTGTGTAGCTTTCATCAGAAGCTTTACAAAATCCTTTTGAAGTATTTTTGTGTCCGGATCGAATTTGCTTTCTGTGGAATCTAGGACACCCAGCTCTACAAGCAGCTTGATATCCTTTTCAAACTTATGACCTGCAATATCTGTGAATGCAGCTTTATTAGCTTCAATTATAGGTTTTCCGCTATAGTCTATGAACTGCCCGCTCTTTGCATCAATCATACCGTTGAAGTTATCCAGCATGTAAGCGAGCTTTATCATCATGCTTTCATTATATCTGTTATAATCATATATCCTTATATACTTAAGCATTAGGTCATGCTTTGCATAAAGTGTCTTGTAAGCGTCTTCAAGGCTTATTACACCTTTTGCATCCGGGAACTCCAGGTTGTTCCACATCATGTTAAATCCTATTACCTTGCCTGTATATGCGCTTACAGTGACGTTTAGGTTATTGAAGGGAGCGGATACTCCGTTTTCCTTCCTGATAAAGTTCATATTGTAGCTTGCTGTGTTTTGAAGCTTCATGTAGGCGTCCATGTACTGTTCTCTGTATTCTGAATTCTTGAATTTAACAGGCTGTATCTCCTGAAGGAATTTTTTAGCTATCTCGTTGCATTGTTCCTTCGTGTACTTAGGAGTGCTGTTAGGCTTAGCTCCATTCTCGCTGCTGCTGATGTTGAAGTTCTTTACTTCACCTGTAACAGCATCTACCGCGCCATATATATAGTAATATGCGTTATTTGTCTTGTCTGTGTAGCTCCAACTGAAGTTCCAAACAGCACTTTCAATGCTTTGGCCGCCATAGAGGCTTGAATTGTCCATATTGAATTTGCTGTCTACAGATACGTACTTTTTAAGAGCTTCTATGGCTTTTTCCTTGCTGATATATTTGCTGGAATCATCAATTACCTTCTGCTCCTGTGGCGTTGGCACAGAGGCGAACCTGCCCCCATCGCCACCGAGAGCGTATTTTTCCTGCATTGCATACATTGATCCGTAGTATGGCTGGGTGATTATTTCGCCGGTAATAGCATCAATAGGATTGCTGCTATTCTTCTGAGAGTATACAAGTATCAGCTTGGGGTTCCCTGGAGGATTCGGATATATCATCTGATATGCTAATTCCAAACCGAGCTTCTCGGCGTTAATTTTCTTAGCTGCTCCTACATTGATTGCCTTCTTCGAATCGGGAATAGGAATCACTGTATCCCATTCCAAGCTGAAATGTCTTACCTTAAGTGTGTTCTTATCTATCTGGACTTGCATACCATTGTCCTGAAAGTCGATTCCGTCTACCTTTCTCATGAAAAAGAAGCTGTAAATATCATTGTTGTAGACAGGGCGGAAAAGGTTATTCTGGTATTCATCCATAAGCTCTGTATTATTGAATTTGTCAGGATGCAGCTTTTTAACAAGCTCCGTTGCTACCTTTTGAGCTTCTTCTCTTGTGTATTTCGGTATTTTCTTTGTTGGTACGGCGTAATTTTCCCATTTACTCATATTAATTATTTCACCAGTTGCTGCGTCCACAGTAACGTTGATGCTTGAACCGCTTCCAAGGGTGGAGTTCCAGTTCAGGAACCAAAGCTTCCTGCCAAACTTTGTTTCTGAATAGCTGCTATTGAAGTCTAAGCTTGTAGTATCAATGTTGAAGGTTGTCTTGGCAATATCTATTGCCTTTTTGAGTTCCAGCTTGCTGTCCTCTGCAGCAGATACGGGACCTGCAAGAAGGACGCCGAAGATCAATGCAGTCAGTGTTATGATTGATATTATCCTTTTCATTCTAATCTCCCTTTCCTTTGCTTTTAATTGATTATGTACCAAATTTCTAATATAATCCTTTGACTGCCATGAATTAATAAAAGTTCCAAAAAAATGTGGTTTTTACAAAATCATTTTTATATTGAAGCTTCCTCTGTCTTTACTGAGCTTGCGATAAGCTTGTTAATGACCTTAAGCTCATCCGGTGTTAAGTATCTCCACTGGCCTACCGGCAGCGAACCAAGCGTTACGTTCATGATCCTTACCCGCTTGAGTTTCACCACTTCATAGCCGAATACCTCGCACATCCGTCTTATTTGTCTGTTCATTCCTTCCGTAAGAATTATTCTAAACATATACTTGGACATCTGTACAGCTTTACACTTTTTGGTGACAGTTCCTAATATTCGTACACCATTTGCCATGGACTCGACAAAGCCCTCGGTTATAGGTTTGTTTACAGTCACTATATATTCCTTTTCATGGTTGTTTCCTGCCCGGAGAATCTTATTTACAATATCTCCATCGCTGGTGAGGAATATTAGACCTTCAGACTCCTTGTCCAGCCTTCCTACAGGAAATATTCTCTTTGGAAAGTTGATGAGATCTATTATATTGTTTTTTTCCTTTTGGTCCGTGGTGCTTACTATGCCTGGTGGTTTGTTAAAAGCCAGGTACACCGGTCGTTCTTTGGGTTTCAAGGACTTGCCGCCCAGCTTTACATTATCCCCGGGATAAACCTTGCTGCCCATCTCTGCTTTTTCATTGTTTATGGTGACACGTCCCTGTCTGATGAGCTCATCGGCTTCTCTTCGGGAGCATAACCCCTTCTCGCTTATGTATTTATTAATTCGGATGCTCTCACTTGTATCCGAATTCATTTGTATTTTACTTTTCATGAAGTACTTCCTTTCAACTTTTTGGCTCGTGGCACGCGGCTCGAGGCTACTTAGTATATATTTTACTTATATTTAGCAAAATAATCAATTTATGTGGTTAAGAAATTGAATATATGAAAAGAAAATGTAAATAATTAGATATATAGGAAAAGCATATCATAGATGCATTTAATTACCTAAATAGAATCTTTTGGAGGTGTGCATATGAGTAAAAGCGAGAATACTAGAAGCAAGCTGAAAATCGCCGATGACTGTAAAACCCCTTCAGAGATTTATAGTATTATACTGCGTGGCGTTATTTGCACATTGAGAACGATTTTTTTGAACTATTATGTTTCAGAAAATATTGAGGCATTAATGAAGTACGTTAATGAGAAAAGGATAATCAGCGCCGAGGAGTACAAAAGGCTTTTATATGAAGCTAAGGATTTTTATCCGGTAATTATTTGCGCTTTATTTATAAACCCTCTGAAAAGGCACACAAAAAATCTAAAAAACATCAAAATTGACAGTGAATCTAAACAAGAGCTTTTCAATGAGATTAATGAGGAGCTGAACAAGTTTTTTAATGATTGGCTCTGCGACGTGGAGGTGGATCCGCTGCTTTTTTACAGATTGTCTGTGTCCTATGGCAAGCCTTTCAGCCTCGAGCTCTCAGTTAAAAAACATCTTGCATGTGTGCTTACTCCCATTGAGGAACAAGTACTGAAGCTCCAGATGATAGAGATTATTTCATTGTATGCGATAGAGCAGGTTGCAATACATTTGGGACTCACAGGCCTTGACTATATTGACTATATCAAGACAACAGCGGTAAAAAGCAGGGAGACAGCGCAGGAGGTAATATGACGTATTGTATCGATACAATTGAACAGAAAGTGATGAAATTGTGTGCAAAAAAGTGGATTTGATATTGTTCCAGATTGATGCTCCTGTATAATTAACTTAAAGACACATAACTGAAATGCATATTCTATGGGGGAGCGTGGGCAAATGGAAACAAGAAATTCAAATTACAGCAGTACTAGTTCAAATATCAGAGCTATTGTACAAATGGGACTTTTATCTGCACTGACCTTCGTGGCAGCCTGGGCTATCCATATACCTTATGGAAATGGTGGAGTTATTCATTTGGGAGACAGCATGATATTCCTTACCGCAGTGGTTTTCGGAGGAAAATTTGCGGCTATATCCGGAGCAATAGGCATGACTATGTTTGATATACTCTCCGGTTTCTCTGTATGGGCACCATATACTCTTGTGATTAAAGCAATGATGGGCTTGATTGCAGGAAGTCTGGCCTACATGGGAGGAGCAAAGGGCGAAAGTGTGGTAAAGAATGCAATAGGAATGCTTTTAGCAGGCATCTGGATGATATTCGGATACTACGTTGCAGAAGCCGTAATCACTTGGAATATTAAACAGCCTATATTCAGCATATTGGGCAATGTTATACAGGTCACAGCTGGTGCCGCTATAGCCTTTGTAATCATAGCAGCGATAAAAAAGACCAGCTACTTCAAAAACAGATAGAAGACACTTATAAAACCATGTATTTTTAAAGCGAATACATGGTTTTTTCTATTTTATACATTTTTTTTGAAATGTCCCTGTAACCAACCAAGTTTACATAATTGGTATAATGGTTATGGGGGAGTGTGAGGTAATGAAGAAAAAGGTCACAAGGTATTTTTTGCTGTTTTTGGCATTAGTATTCGCGTTGAACATATGCATGCCTGTATTCGCAGCAGAAGGTACATATGAAGAGGATGCACCTTTAGCGGACAAGCAGATAGCGAAAAAGGAGCTATTGCTCATTGAAGACAACACATACAATTTCAAGGATATAGCTAATTATTGGGCTAAAGATGAACTCTTGGAATTGAGCTATATGGATATAATAAAAGGCTATGATAATGGTACGATGCAGCCTGATAGGACTGTGTCCAGAGAAGAGTTCGTGGCTATGCTTGTGAGGGCATTGGGAATTGCTGCGGATGATGAATTCACTCAAAGCTATAATGATGTTACAAGCAGCAACTGGAGTCAGAAGTATATTTCTGCAGCCAAAGAAAATGGGCTGCTGACTATATTTAGTGGTTATTATTTTTATCCCTATAAGGAGATAACCAGGGAGGAAATGGCGGTTATTACTGCCAAAGCGGTTCAGAACGCTGATGTCACTGGGGAGAAGCTCAGCTTCAAGGATATAGCCCAGTACTATAAATATAAGGACAGCATTGATAAAGTTACATCATTGGGAATAATTACAGGGCTGCCGGATGGAAGCTTCGCACCTAAGGGCAAGGCAACCAGAGCACAGGCTGCAGCTGTAATAGGAAGAGTGCTGAGAACCAGAGAGGCTTTAAAGGAAACAGCAGATACTGCATTGACTGCATTTGCCTCCAATTATGAAAATAGTGTAATGAACTCCCTAAGTGAAGGCGACTTGAGCTTTAATGAGCCACTCTCCCTTTCAATAGGAAAAGAAGGCAAAATAAATGTTATAAGGTCTGAACAGCTAAATATTCAATACCCCAGTGGGCTTGTCAACAGGAAGCATATAGAGAATGAAAGCTTTGTAGTCCTAAGCAAATCCAGATACCTTGCTGCCATCGATATATCCTATGATATGGTGCTGGATACTGGCAATTATGCTTATGGCAGATATAAGATAAAGAAAACATTATATATGAAGAATATAGGCGACAGCTGGGTAGTGTATAACAGCGTACCAGAATTCAGTGATGATGAATTGGGAAAGAAAGTGAACCTTTCATGGCACTATATCTGGAATAATACCCCCGACATGTCGCAGGTCAAGAAGGTAGACGGATTGAATGTGGTATCCCCTACCTGGTTTACACTTGCAAACGAGAAGGGTGATTTGGATGACAGGGGAAGCCTCAGCTACAGCAGCTGGGCTCATAAGAACGGTTATAAGGTCTGGGCTTTAGTGGACAATAAATTTGATCCTGCAATGACGAATAAGCTGCTTAGTAATGCAGGTGCAAGGGCAAAGCTTATAAGCTCCATTATAAGTAATGCGAAGAAATATAAGCTGGATGGCATAAATATTGATTTTGAGAACATGTATACGAAAGATAAGAATGCTTTCACTCTGTTTATGAAAGAGCTTTATAAACAGACAAAAGCAAATGCCTTGAAACTTTCAGTTGATGTATCAATAATTGCAGTAAACTCCAACTGGTCCGAGAGTTTTGACAGGGCTGCGCTTTCCAAAACTGTGGATTATGTGGCTCTAATGGCTTATGACCAGCACTGGGGCGGCAGTCCGGTAAGTGGATCTGTTGCACAGCTGACCTGGGTTGAACAGAGCGTGCAAAGAGTATTGAAGGAAGTTCCAAAAGAAAAATTGCTTCTCGGAGTTCCCTTCTATACAAGACTGTGGAAAGAGGAGTATGTTAATGGCAGCAGCAATCCGGTTGTCACATCCCAAGCTATTTCTATGAGTAAGGCAGAAAGCATAATCGCAGAAAACAAAGCTTCAAAGACATGGGATGCTGCAAGTGGACAGTACTATGCCACATATAATGTGGGCAAGACAACTTATAAGATATGGCTGGAGGACGAAAGATCCATAAAGCTTAAGGCTGAGCTGGTGAACAAGTACAGGCTGGGGGGCATAGCATCCTGGAAGTATGGCTTGGAAAAGCAGACAATCTGGGAAGTAATCGCAAAGACAATCAAAAATAGCTAGGTAATAAGAACAACCGTGTCAATAGCCACATAAGAGCATTAGCTTTGTATATCGACTCACACAGTATAAGCTTTGGACAGAATTAGAGCTTGATACTTGTAAAACCCTAACGCACATAAACCCAACCTCCTGTTGGTATGTGCTAGATTTACATCACGTAAATCTTACGGGTTTTCCTACGTATCAAGCTCTATTCTGTTACCCAAAGACTTATAAGTGTTCGCTGATATACAAAGCTAATGCTTTCCTATATCGATACATAGCTTTCCTCTACTGAGTAGCTAATTAGTAGAACAGCCATGTCAATAGCCTAAGTATGCTTATACAGAAATTGTCAATGGCACTTATGAACGGAGCCTTAGAAAAGTCGTATGCGAGGCAGGACGCCGAAGCAAGCCTTCCACGTCCACGGATGGATATTGGAAGGCGTTAGACTTTTCTTAGGCGGAGAGAATTAGTGCCATCAATTTTTGTATACTCATATGTGGCTATGAC
>DASPIR010000017.1 GCA_035628995.1 Clostridia bacterium
ACGGTGGGAAAAAATATTCTGAAACATAAGTAATAATCGATAAAGAGTAAGTATCAAAACTCTCTAATGTCGCTATATATTATATAAAATTAACCGTGCAATTCCGTAGGAATCCGTGGAACATCCGTGTGTTCAGTGGTACCCGTTCCTCCGTTCCCCTGTGTCACATTATTTTACTAGTATGTAATGAATTTAGTTGGAATATATAGAATAACAATTTAAGAAATTTGGAGGATGTATGTACGAAGATATAAAGGCTGTAATATTTGATGTTGATGGCACCCTTATAGATTCCATGTGGATATGGAAGCAAGTGGACATAGAGTTCCTGGGTAAGAGAGGAATCCCACTTCCTGAGAGACTGCAGTCCGAAATAGAGGGGATGAGCTATTCTGAAACTGCAATATATTTTAAAGCCAGGTTTGATCTGACCGACTCCCTGGACGAGATAAAGGAAGAATGGCGGCTCATGGCTGAGGACTATTACAAATTTCATATTAAGCTAAAAAGCGGAGCGAAGGAGTTTCTGAAACTGCTCTACGATAAAGGGTTTACAATAGGTATAGCTACCAGCAACTCACGAGAGCTTGTGGATAATATGCTGGAAAATCACGGCATAAGGCAATATTTCTCCATTATAAGGACCTCCTGTGAGGTTAACAAGGGAAAGCCTCATCCGGATGTATACCTGAAGGTGGCAGAGGACATGGGCTTGGAACCACAGCATTGTCTGGTGTTCGAGGATACTGTCTCCGGCGTAATGGCTGCCAAATCGGCCGGTATGAAGGTATTTGCCATGGCTGACGAGGTTTCTGAGGAGTCAAAGGATAAGCTAATAGAGATGACTGAAGGATATATTCACAGCTTTGATGAAGTTATGGAATACTTCAAATAGAAAAGAACAATTATTTGTTCTTTTTTTATGACTCTTGAAGTGTGGGGCTGAATTGCATCGTATTAACATATAGATGAGTGGATAAGGAAGTGGTAGGTTGAAAGACGAAGAACTGGTTTCGTATATAGTGAAAGGCAAGACTGAGCTGTTTTCTGTTATAGTCGACAGGTACCAGTCCAAGGTATTCTCCACCGTCTACAGCTATACCCATGACCATGAGGAAACACGAGATCTCACTCAGGAGATATTCATAAAACTCTACAACAACCTGCAGAGCTACAAGAACAAAGCTTCCTTCTCCACGTGGCTGTATAGGATTGCAGTGAACCGGTGCATAGACTGGACGAGGAAGAAGAGGCTGCAAACAATATCGACCATCTATGACAACAGCGATGATGAAATTGACATATATGATACTATAGCAGACAGCGGCGGAGGACCTGAAGAAGCTTTTATAAAGCAGGAGAACAAAGCGTATATAAGGAAAGTAGTTGAAGACCTGCCGGAGATTTATAAGACCGTAATCATACTATATTATTTTGAAGACTTCAGTCCTCAGGAAATATCAGATATAACCGATGTTCCCAAGCGTACCATAGAGACGAGACTTTATAGAGGTAAGAACCTTCTGAAGCTTAGGTTGGAAGAATTGATTTGTGGAGGTGAAAAACATGTGCTGCAGTGAATACGGAAATAGTCTTCATGAATATGCAAGCGGCAGATTGAGTGAACTGGAATGTCACGCAATAACAAGGCATCTAAAGACTTGTGACAAATGCAGAAGAGAAGTGGAAGAGATCAAGGAGATAAAAGTATTCCTGAAGTCCGGCTTCCAGGAAAATGTAATGCCGCCTATGGATTTGAAATCCTCAATAATGGCTTCCATAGACCTAAAGAAGTACAAGAAGGTTTATAAGAACACCCTTGGAGAGCTGGCAAACTGGGGAATGAGCCTTGTTGCAGCAGGTTTGATACTCTTGTTCATAAATGTAGCTCCCGCTGATAACATAGTGAATATGCAGAATGAATGGGATAATACAAAGGGAAACATCACAGAAAAGATAAATCATCCCTTCAGCTCGTTAAACCAAGGCTTGGATAAGTTCACAAAGAGAATAACAGAGTTGGATGGGATTACAGGGAGAATAGAAAGAGAGAAAGAGGGAGGAAATTAATATGAATTGTAAATACCATAAAGAATCAGAAGCAAAATTCATCTGCGATAAATGCAAGCAGCCAATATGTGAAGAATGCTCAGTGGATGTGAACGGAAACAAGATATGCAGCAGCTGTATCCAGAAGTCAGTGTTCGCAGATAATGCTCAATATTATAAGGGAGGCTTCTTTGAAAGCTTTGCGTTCTTCTGCTTTGCTGTAGTACCGGGAGCAGCCCAAATGTATATGAACCTTTTCAAAAGAGGCTTTCAGCTGATGTTCGGATTTATAGCGGGTATAGTACTGTTCAGCTATATAAATACAGAAAGCATGATACCGCTTATCATAATACCCACTTGGTTTTTCAGCTTCTTTGACAGCTACGCCATAAGAAGAAGGCTTAGAAAGGGAGAGGTTGTAGAAGACAATACAATATTCGATTACAATATTATTATAGCAAACAAGAAGATAGTCGGCATAATAATGCTTGTCCTAGGTGTGCTGGGAGTTGCAAATGCTTTTGAACACTCAGTGCTGCAAAACATTTTCGGAGGCAATCTGTACTGGTCTATCAAGAGAAGCATAATACCTATTGCTTTGGTTCTGACAGGTATATATGTAATACAGAAATCAAAAAAGACAGGAAGAGAAGCGGAAAGCAGCATAGAAGAATAAATCTCAGAAGGTTTAAACGAATTCTGATATAATAAAGATAGAGCTCGTAAAATTGAATATTTTGCGGGCTTTTTTGTTGAAAATAAATATGATATGAATGAGGTGTAGGTTATGAATATTATTATCGAAAAGGATGCAGTAGAATATATCAAGAAACATTCCGAGGATAACTCAGTAATACTTCATATACAGTCAACAGGCGGAAACTGCTGCGCTTCTGTACAAAGCCCGGCAATCCTGTTGGGCAAGCCTGAAAAAGCTGAAAAGTTTGATCTATATAGCGTTGATGAAATAAGTGTATACCTAAGAAAAGATATCCAAGCCAAAAACGATGGAATACGCATTTTCATTAGAAAGTTTCTCTGGATTAAGGATTTAGCAGTAGACGGCATGCGTATTAATTACTAAAAAGCCTGTATTATACATTGACTTATCATATGTATTTGATTATAATAAAAAATGAACTTCAAAATGAAAAATGTGCCCGTAGCTCAGCTGGATAGAGCGTCTGACTACGAATCAGAAGGTCGCAGGTTCGACTCCTGTCGGGCACACCATATTATCGATTGATATAAACCTTGAGAAATCAAGGTTTTTTGTTTTTGTACTTTGGAAAAATTAATTAAAGATTTTTGCTTTTAGGGTAGTCAGATTGACGAAAACGAATTTAGGTTATTAATCAAATAATCAAGATGCACTCGTTATAAAGTTGATATAAATAGATACTATCAGTCACAAAAATACATGAGACGAGTTTTACGCTTCTATTTTGAATAAAACCCACTTATAAAAATGTAAACTGTAGCATACAAAAAACGCAAGACGACTATGAAACGTACATAAAAGAATGAAATTACGATAAAAGACGTATTTTATTGTGGCTATAGAGTTGACTTTTGCAACAACAGTGGTATAATAAAATCAGATTAATGGATTAGTTATCCATTGGAGGTGAAAATTATGAAATACAGTTTTTTATGGAGTACACCTAATGCAAGAGCCCCGATTATTACAATTGCACCTTATGGCATTACTTTCAATAGCGCAACTGTTGAATTATTAGGCAAACCCAAAAGATTAATGATAGGCTACGATGAAAAAAGCAAAGTAGTGGGAATGAAACCGATAAATGACGACGCAAATAGTAAATCATTCGAATTTATAAAAAAAGAGCGCAATGGATATGTAAGAATAGGGAATAAGGACTTTATAAAGTATCTGATAAATAAAAAGGAAATTGACTTTAAGATAAGAAATACATATAAGTATATTGCCGATTGGGATTCAGATGATGAGTTGTTGATAATAGATCTAACGAATCCAATGGATGATTTTGATTCATCTAACGATACTGAATCAGACGATGATTAGAATGAACGGATGAAAATAATTTTTGAGGAGGTTTATTATGTGCAATACAAAAACAAAAAAACTACCAGGCGGTTAATAAAGCCTGGCATTGTTGCTGATGGGAATATGTAGATTCCCACGGAGCCCATAAGAATATGGGCCAGTATTATTGATATTTCGCATATATAAATAATACCATACTCTGATGCTCTGCGCAATAATGTTCTTTCTACATAGAAAGGATTTAAATATGGTTAAAAAGCCGGATGGTAACTACATACTTATATTCCGTGCATGGCGCATTGACCCAACTACTGGCAATAAAATATATGCTCGTGACTATGGAAAAAAGGCTTGGCCTATATGGATTAAAGTCGCTTAAATACTAAAATTTTCTGGATAAGTGACTGGCAGCTTATCCAGTACTATAATTTACCAACTATTAAAAAATATACCCAAATTCCATTTGTGGTATTGCACGAAACCCTAATTTTGTGCAATATGAATGATTCAAGAATTAGCAAAGGAGAATTTAAAATGGCCAGATATTTAATCACATATGACTTGATTAAACCTGTACAGAATTATGAGACTTTCTATGAGACTATAAAACAATTAGGTAGCTATTGGTGTCACCCTTTAGAATCAGTATGGCTTGTTAAAACAAGTTTGAGTTCGGTGGATATATATAATAGTATTAAACCAGTCTTACAATCAGATAACGATTTATTATTTATTGTTGAAATTACAGAAAACTATTATGGATGCATGAGTAATGAGACTTGGGAACATATTAAAAACGGAATTTTTGCATAATAAAAAGCACTCATTACGAGTGCTTTTTTTATGATTGCTGTTTTTTCATATATATGTTATCTAGTGGTGAGAACTTTTTATAGTTATTTAGCACATATGCCGAAGCTAATTGAGAATATTTCCGTACCATTTGAAGAGAAGTATGTCCTAGGATATGCTGAAAGCTGAAAATATCTCCACTATTCATAAGATAGTTTGTTGCGAATGTATGTCCCAGTGAATAGTGAGTGCTAGGCACCGCTCGCATATATTAAGGTAAATATTTACTATAGATACACCTTCTGATACTATAATGTCAGGGGGTATATTATTTGGGGGAACTATAGATAAAATAAGCGGAGTGCGATATAGGCATAACAGAATCCGCGGTAAGTAGGGACCTAATAAAATAAGTGCGAAACTGCGGTGCCTGACACCATATTTAATGAAGCTAAAGTGAAAGCAGATGGCTATGAGTTTCTGCTTGTTTGTACCAGGCTATACCTGGCAAGACATGCTCCGGATTTGGTAGAGAAAAAAGAGTTGCCGAAGCCTATAAATCAACATCGGCAACAGAAGCCGTGCCATAGAACTTCTAATATAAGCGAGGATATTATAGACAAAATTAATGCACTGCAGGAATGGCATACCTTACCGGGTAAGAAATTGTCTTGTAGAGAGATTGCAACAAAACGGTTTATGGTATTCAGATTGATTACTCGACAGTATGCAGGGTCCTAAAAGGTACTTATAAGCCTAAGTTGAAGAAGAGTTAAGAATCGAGTGAGCTGTTGCCGAAGTCCGAATATCAATATTGGCAACACTGATAGAAATAAACAAGCTACATTTCTATCAGTAGAACGATTAAAAAATCGAGACAATGTTATATGATGTGCAGGGATAGGCCCAAATGTGGAGAATAATACCATACAAAGGGGTGATTTATGTGTATAAATCTGATGATGACGACCCGCATAAGAAGTTTGGAGTCATAAAAGGCGGTGGCAAGGATACTAAGAAGAAAGAGTCTTTTGAGGACCATTTAAGCAAACATATAGAGACCCCATCAAGCCATAAAAACAGAATTACTCACTCAGGTGGTACTGACCCTGAACCAAAAGAATGGTCACATGTGGATGATCCACGCCCAGACTGAAAGTCAAATATAGACGATCCAGATCCGTATTAATATATTATTTATGAGAGCCAATAGGCTCTTTTATTTTGTGGATTACTTTTACATCATTAATTGTCCACCTTTCTACTATGTGATAATATGGGAATAGAAGGAAGGCGATTGTATATGCGTAATCAAAATAATGAAACTCTTATTATAAAGGCAATAGGAGAAAGAAAGGTAATCACATTTGACTACAAAAGCGATGCCGACCCAATAGGAACAATGAGAAGTGGCAATCCTCATGCAATGTATGAACACCTAAAAACGGGTAATGTTTTACTTGATTTATTTCAAACAGAAGGTCAATCAAGTGAGAGATATAAATTACCAGTATGGCGAGAATTTAAGGTAGATAAAATGAGTAATATTAGAATTATGGATAATAGAAATTTTGAGACACAGAAGAATTACAATCCAAATGCCGAAAAGTACTTAAGGGCAATCGCTAAAATAAGATAGTTAGTGCCAGGTACAGCACTTAAGAACATATTGTTATAATAAGTTCTTAAGTGCTGTACCTGGCACCAATTTCGGAATCATACTTTATGAAATCAAATAGGGTTAAGAAAACTTTTGTGAAATGATTTTATTAATTCACTTTTATAAAAGAATAGAAAGAAGGTTTTGCAATGAAAAGAATATGCTTTCTAGTTATAGTTCTACTTTTGAGTATGATTAGCGTTTATGCTTCTGACAGCGTAGTAACAATAACTGATATTGATACATGGAATCATCCTGTAAAGTTAGTCTTGTCTGACTATGGTGTAAATGTAACGAAAGTAGAGTTTCTTAGTAATAAGACATATCCAGTAATTTATTGCAATTTTCCAGCATATTCAGCGTTGCAAGAAAAGGAAACTTTTGAGCAAATGTTAGTAGAAGTCTTAAAGTCAAATGGATATTGGAGCTATAAGTTAGTAAGCGATAAATATGAAGTCAATGTAGAAGGAGATATTAATGATAAAAAATACATAAAAATATCCTATAAAAATATGGACAAGTATTTTAAAATGTTTCCTAACGCTGAAAACATTAAGATTAATCTTGAACAAGCTACAAAATTAATGACAAATGAATTTGGCGAGAGCCATGAAACTGAATTAATTGAAGAAGGCAATTATAAAGTATCCATAATTAATGCAATAGATGGAGTAATTGAATACGATAACAATTATTATTATAGTGTCCATACTTATGAATCACATTATGACCATACTGCAACTTTGGGATGGGCCTTAATTGACGCTATTGATGGCAGCATATATTACGATAATCTGGATGATACAGCTACCCTTGTTAATGATAGTAAGAAGTCAATTGTGTTGAATTCGCTTAATGATGGGACTGTCTATAAATTACTTAATTCATCACTTGCTTCGTACAAATATTCATATTTATGGCAATACAATAAGAAAACTAAAGAACTCCAGAAGGTAGATCTGAATGGATTAAAGATTGTAGCAAATATAAAACTTTCAGAAACATTTATTAAGGGAGATGTAATTAGCGTTGATGAGCCAGGTATCTATTCAGGTGAGAGCGTTTCTACAAATACCGTGGTAGTAGCTACAAAGGATAAGGAGCAATTTAATATTTATAAATCAATCAATGAAAGTGATAATTTCAAATGGTATTTAGATATTAATTCTTTAAAGTCAGTTTATAAAGAGTTGACTGATGTAGCATATTTTAAAGGCGAATATACTTATGAACTATCAATTAATTATGGGAAAATAATGATTGAATTTATTAATGATTCAAGTGATGGGTGGATTGATTTATCAAATAATAAATAGCATCAAAAGACTAATAAAAGCTAAGTGCCACATAAGTTTTTTATTAAGATATTCACCCTTCGCCGATGATCTTTAGTAACACTTTATTTTCGCTTGCATAGTATGTATAGTGCACTAATTTTGAAAATAAGAGGCGATATAATGGATACTGCCAGAGAGCAAGTAGGCGCAACAAATTTTCCAAACTACCTGAAAAAGTTTATTGGTAAAAAAGTCAGTATTGATTTTCTGATTGGCACAAACAAGTTGATTCATAAAACCGGAGTTTTAAAAGATGTTGGACCTGATTATGTTGCTTTCGTTAATCCAAATGGATTAACAACTATAGCTGATTTATTCTCAATTAAATTTATAGATGTATGAGATAAGTGGCAGGCACTAGAGTTATTTATGAGTAAATCTCAAATAACTTTGGTGCCTGCCACTCTAATTTCTTCAACATTTGACATAGATACAAATACCTCGCAACCTTGTATACAAAGTTGCGAGGTATTGTCCTAAAAACTGAACTTCTGTATTTAGAGTATATATCCCAGTGCGAAGATTATCAGCGCTAAAACGAATATGCCGTATGCTGAGTTTCTCCAAACATTGAACTGCTTGTCTAATGCAGCTTTTTCCGCTACAGTCGGAGGAGTGGTCTGTAATGTGAGCAATTCCAAATCAATAGATTCCTGCGGAATTGGTCTCTTTCTTACAAAAATGAAGTAATAACCCAAGCATATCACCGACAAGATAATGTTGTAAGGAAGAGCGGTCCAATCTACAGCCAGTACCATTAAGCCGGCATATGTGACGATACTGAAGTATGCACCAAATACACCAAAGGGTACTTTGAATGGTCTTTCGAGATTCGGTTCTTTTTTATATAGCATGATATAAGAAATGTAACCGATAATGTAAGCAATCATCTGAGAAAATGCACACATTGCAGCAATGATAGCTATAGAGCCGGTTGCAATTAATAGTATAGCTATAATACCAACGACTACTACTGCGAAATGAGGGCTCTTGTACTTCGGATGAATCTTTCCGAATACCTTAGGGAAACAACCGTCCTGAGCCATAATGTACATGTATCTTGCAGGGCCGGCTACACAAGGATTCATTGTGGAGAAGTCACCACCGAAGGTAATTCCGAGACACAATACAATGAACGGAATTCCAATGATACCAGCAAGCTGCATAGCCTCTGCAAACGGAGCTCCTGCGGTTGCTAACATAGCCTGGCTAGCCAGTGGAGTAAGTCCTACTAAGAACCACTGGAACAGAGCGTTCACACCAAATACGATAAATGGAGAAATGACCAATGCGCGAGGAATTGTGATCTGCGGGAACTTTACTTCTGCACCCATACCTACAACAGTTTCAAATCCTGCAAAGCACCACCATACCATAACTATGACCTTTGCAAATGCAGTGACTTCATGCGGTACGCCCTGCAACAACGGAACAAAGTTTTGGAACTGCATATCTTTGATTACCATTGCGAACCATACGAGGGATGCTCCCCAGAAGAAGTACATGAAAGCGTTCTGCCATTTTCCGGCAAATTCGATGCCTTTGTAATTAATTACAACGAAGAAGACCATCATGACACTGGCTATGATTCTGCTGTCAAATTCATAATCAACTCCAACTGCCTTTAGCAGCCATCCAAAATAGTTGGCGAAAGCCAAAGCTTCAGAACCACCGATGCCGATTTGAGCAACCGTATAATGCCAGCTGCAGAATACGGCTGTAGGGTAGTTAATTGCACGCCTAGCATAGGCATATGTACCGCCGGCTAAAGGAAGAGTTGCTCCCAATTCACCATAAATAGCAGCGGGCCACAGTACCAACAAGAATGCCAAAATAGTTGCCAGTATAACGGAACTTCCCATTACACCCACTTGTGAAGAACCAACTGTGAACAGACCTACACCAATTACAGCACCGGTTGTGATGGTGACGCACTCGGGTAATCCAAGGGCACGAGTTAATTGCTTGTCAGATACGTTCATTCTCCAACCTCCTAATTTAATAAAATAGATATGAGTGAGTTTCATAAAAATAAAATTTTCATAGAAATTTTATTTTTATGAAAAAATGTAGTTTTGTGAAAAATGTTGCAGAAAAAAGTTATATATCGAAATTTGCAATTTTCTGTCACATTATCACCTGCTATAATTATACTCTCTGGGATAATTGTCCCACTAGCACAAATCGGAAATTGATTATTTTTTTTTAAAATGATAAACTGAAAGTGAATTTGGACATGTTCCGATTTGTACTAGTTAATAATTTAATCCTAATATAGACTATAGTAAAAGCAGCAAAAAGGAGCGGAAGCAGTAATATGTCATACATTATCAGTGACAGGCAATATCTGTCCTCAAACAGAAGAAAAGCCAAATACGTTCCGTACAAGACTCGCTTGGATTCCTGTACACATGAAGAATTAGAGGTCACATTCGGACATCCTCTCTATACTTTTGTTGCGGATTTTTTAGAAATTTCACCAAACCTTACTGGTGTGCCTGGAGATGGATTTGAATTTCCAATCATTCCAGATGGGTGTGTCTCTATTATTATAATTCTCAACAAGGGTGAAATCCGGGGTTATTTATGCGGAGTAATCGAGGAGATTCAAAAAATCATACTCCATGAAAATGAGATTGCCTTTATAGCCCGTTACCTCCCCGGTGGAGTTCGTCCTTTTTTGCGGGAGCCGATCCGTACATATACTAACCGCTCCTGTTCTTTGTCGGAAGTGCTCCCTAATTACAGTCTTCTCTTTTCCGCTTTCGCAAAGTCTTCAGCATTTTCAGAACGCTTACTTGCCTTTTCCAAAACTATGCGTCCACAGTATCTCGATAAAAAAGAAGCACATTACTTACTGAACTATTGTGTAGACAAAATATACGACAGAAAAGGAAATATAAAAATCTCTGATCTTTCTAAGGAGGCTGGCTTTAGCGAACGTTATATTGGAAAACTATTTGATCAATGGGTGGGAATATCTCCAAAGCTATACGCAGAAATCATGAGGTTTCAGTTTTCTCTTGAGCAATTGGAAGAGATTGAAATTAAGCCTGATAGAATTATACTAGATACAGCATTGGATAGCGGATTCTTCGATCATGCACACATGAACCGCTGTTACCAACGTTTTTTACATTGCACGACCGGTACGCTGAGCAAATTTGGATTTGAAGGGTTAGATCTTTCCAACGTTCCCAAATTAATACCGTAAGACAATTTCTGTGATTGCATCATCTTAAGATGATTACAACATAATATTCATTTATTTCACATGGTATACCAAAAAAGCGGTACAGCACAATCATTTTAAAGGAGGAATTGGCGTGGCCAAAAAATTTTATTTAGGTCTTGACCAAGGTACTACAAGTACCACAGCCTTGCTCTTGGATTCAGAATGGAACGTTGCAGCCAGAGGGAATAAAACACACACACAATACTATCCAAAGCCCGGATGGATTGAGCATGACCCTATGGAAATATGGAGAGCAATTTTAGAATCAATACAGATGGCTATGACCGAGGCCGATGCAAAGCCCGAAGAAATTGCCTGTATTGGTCTTGATAATCAAGGAGAAACCGTACTCCTATGGGATAAGTTAACCGGCGTACCTATCTACAATGCCATTGTTTGGCAGGACCGCCGTACTGCCCGCTATGCAGATTCTTTAACTGAAAAACATGGTGAATTAGTCCGGAAAAAAACAGGGTTAATGATCGACGCCTATTTTAGTGCGACCAAAATCAAATGGATTTTAGATAATGTTCCAGGTGCGAAAGAGAAGGCCCGGGAAGGCAGGATTATTGCAGGTACTCTGGATACTTGGATGATTTGGAAAATGACTCACGGTCGGATTCATATTACTGACTATTCCACCGCTTCCCGAACGATGCTCCTCAATATACATACCGGTCAATGGGATGAAGATATTTTAAATATTCTAGAGATAGACAAGCGCATCTTGCCGGAAATCTGCGATAGTTCAATGGTATACGGATACACCGATCCTTTGGACTTCTTCGGTGCTAAAATTCCCATTTCCGGTTCTGTCGTAGACCAACAGGCCGCACTGTTTGGACAGGCCTGCTACACTCCGGGAAGCATCAAAACCACATACGGAACAGGATGCTTTATGCTTATGAACACAGGAGACAAACCAGTATATTCGAAAAACGGACTTCTGACCACCGTCGCCTGGGGCCTAAACGGCAAGATGACCTTCGCTTTAGATGGCGGCATCTACATTGCCGGTGCAGCAACCCAATGGCTCAAGGACGGCATCAAAATTATTGAAAAGGCTTCTCAGACAGAGGAAATGGCCGTAGCTGCTAAAAGCAATGGAGGCGTTTACTTTGTCCCTGCTTTCTCAGGACTTGCCGCGCCTCACTGGGACTCTTATGCTCGAGGTATGATGATTGGTATTACCGGCGGCACTTCAAGAGAAGAGATCGTACGTGCCACACTGGAAGCCATAGCATATCAAGTCAAAGATAATCTAGACGTTATGAACATGGATGCCAGTATTCCAATTAAAATCATGCGGGCAGACGGTGGAGCCGTAGTCAACAATTTCCTGATGCAATTCCAAGCTGATATTTTAGGTATTGCCGTGGATATTCCGGAAATCAATGAGTCCACAGCTTTGGGCGCAGCTTATCTGGCAGCCCTAGGCATCGGTGAATTCAAATCCATCCATGAACTTGCGGACAATTGGAAGTTGGCCAAGCGTTTTGAACCAAAGATGGGCTCCGACGAACGAGAATCTCTTCTCTACAACTGGCATCGTGCCGTAGAACGGTCAAAAAACTGGATTCAAGATTAACTTATATATATGTAATATCTGAAGGGAGATGTTTTTCATTGAGTAAACCAAAATTATTTAGTCCGGGTCCTGTTATGGTAAAGGACAATGTTCGCGAGGCGCTGCTTCATTATGACATCTGCCACCGTGGGGCAGAATTTGAGACACTTTTTGAAGACATGCAAAAAAAGATCAATACGCTGTTCAATGCCGATGACAGCTACTACTCTGTAATAATTTCAGGTTCTGGTACATCCGCAAACGAAACAGTACTTTCCTCTGTTTTTCAGAATGGTGATCAAGCACTGCTAGTCAAAAATGGCGTATTCGGAGAAAGACTGGAAGATATACTTCGTAAATATGAAGTGCCTATAGTAGAGGCTTCCTTTGAATGGTCTGAGTATCCGGATTTAGCAAAAATAGAAGAATTGATTGCGGCAAACCCAAAGGTCAAGGTAGTTGCCATGGTATTCCATGAAACCTCGACTGGTATGATTAATCCAGTCAAAGAAGTGGGCGCTCTATGTAAGAAATACAATAAGTGGTTTTATGTAGATTCCGTATCCGCTGCAGCTGGGGAGTATATTGATGTGGTGGAAAATAATATCACATTTACCTCATCAGTAGGCGGCAAATGCGTTGGTGCATTCCCTGGCTCCGCATATGTATGTGCAAAGGAAGAAGTCCTGAAATCCATTACTAAGGAACAGGGCAAGAATGTATATCTAAACTTGGCAAAACATTATGCAAGTGCAAAAGAAAGCCATCAGACGCCAAACACGCCGAACGTTACCCTCTTCTGGGCGTTAAATCAAGCTCTGACGAATATTCTGGAGGAAGGACTGGATCAGCAGATCATGCGTTATAAAAAATGTGCCTCCATCCTCCGCACCGGCATGCATGACTTGGGGCTGAAAATGCTCCTTCCTGAAAAATATATGTCCAATACCGTTACCTCCGTATTCCTACCAGAAGGCAAGGATCTGAATACGTTCCTGAAAGATATGGAAGACCACGGTTATGTGGTGTACAGCGGTAAAGGAAAATATCTGGATATGGGCATGTTCCAAGTCGCTAACATGGGCGAAATCTACGAAGAAGACTGCAAAGAATTCTTAAAGGTTCTGGAAGCCTGCATCAAATAATAAGTCTGCCGCTACTTTCTATCCAATATTTTCGAGGTATTTGTTTATTAATGATCTTGTGAGTATAAAACTATGTGCAATTCAGCATAAATTATTACAATAAAAAAACTCCTAATATAAAAATAGCACCCTGCTAAGGGTGCTATTTTTATATTCTTTCACAAATCTGGGAAATATCATGTTTATGCGCTGGATCATCGAGGGCATGGAAAGTCTGGACGGGCTGTCGGGCACTTTAAACTTCTCTATCGCTCTTGAAACCCTTAGCATTCTCCTGTATGAGTTTTATTTTTTCAATAAACCATTTTAAGAGTATAGCGGTAAATAAGTACGTTGGAATAGAGTAAATATATTTCCAGGTTATTAAATCGTAAAGGTTCATCCAAACAAGGATAGGCTCCAGAATGAATGAAAAAACAAATGTAAGGATTATGTTAGCAATGATAAACGATTTCCACTTAGGAAAGTATTGATATATGAGTACGAATATAATGGGTACCATTGAATAATTAGCCGGAATTAAACGTGGAAGAATTGGTATTACTTTAACTGGATAAACCCACATAGTAAGGGTTGAACCAATCTCATCCAACAGAATGGCTATGCTTGATGTCATAGCCAGGTAAAGAAGCATTTCTTTAAGTCTGCCTTTATCTACTAAACGATACCATATAAACCATGGGATAATAAGGGATAATAAAAGAACCCACCATCCGAAAGTAAATATATCGTTATTTATCCAGTCACTAAATCTCACTTGATGCAAAAGCTTTTGTAGATTAACTATTACCTGTTGCTCTGGCGTCATGATACACCTTCTATTTTTATCATTATATAGAAAATTACGAGTTAAATGTTTATGTTGCTGACTTATTCTCGATAGTATTCACTGTCTCAATAAACAATTTTGAAATAAGTGCCGCTATTATGAATATAAACGTTGAGTATACGTATTTCCATTTTAATAATATAAGAAAGCTCCACCGTGTTGCCAGTGGCAGCAAAATGAGAGTAAGAACAGTTGAAGTAATAACAGCTGCAATTATAAAGCTCTTCCATTTGGGGAAGTATTGATAAAGCAACATATAAATAATAGGTGCTAAAGAATAGTTCAGGGGCATTAAATGAGGGAATAATGGTGTAATCTTCACTGGGTAAGCCCATAAAGTTAACTCACTGCCTATTTCATCAATTAATAAAATGATGCCAGACATTAGAGCGCCATAAACAAGCATTTCTACTATCCTCTTTTTATCTACCAAGCTGTACCACGCAATCCAGGGAACAACAAGTAATCCTAAGAGAATCCACCATCTAGGAGTAAAGGCAACATTATTTACCCAATACTGAAAGTTTGCTTTATATAATAGTTTTTCATATTCAAGAATTAACTGAGTACTTGGATCTATTGTGCACACCCCATTTATCAGTAAATGTCACTTTTTCAATGGTTAAGTCCATCAAGAACTAGTATCTCTAATAAAGACCATTGTATTCAATGTGAGTATATATGCCAGATAACGGAGTTATCCACTATAAAATAAATAAATGATTTCAGAATCTGTCGTTTAATGGTATAATTTAGGTATGATGTATGAGCGAATAAAGATTGGCGGTGAAGCTAATGTATAAAATCAGTAGTGAAAGCATAGGGGACGTAAAAAAGTACGTATGGCATTATAGGAAGGACAACAAGGAGCATGGGCCTTTTACCTATGAGGATATTGTTGAAATGGCGAAAAAAGGCGATATTGGTCCTGAGGACTATGTATTGAAGTTCGGCAACAGGAAATTCTTCAAGGCTTCGGAAGTGCAAGGACTTTTTGATGGAGTAGTGCAGGATGAGGTAAAGCAGGAAGAGAAGACAGCGATTCCTGGAGAACAGATTGCAGTTAGCGCGGAGGAAACTAAGGAAGAGATAAAAGAAGATATCCATGCAGTATTTGAAAATAGGACGGTACATGCGCATACAAGGCAGAAGCAGGAATCCTCAGGGAATAAGGTAATTATGATTGCTGCTGGCTTAATGGGTTTATGCGTGGCAGTTTGGATATTAACACGATTGTTTTAGAGTTATTAAAGCCTTGAGAGATGTCAAGGCTTTTTCATTTATGGGAGCAAAAATATCTATGAGAGCCGTCTGATGACGGATAATGAATAAAATTGCGGAGGGGTTAATATGAATCAGGTTATTGAGTCACTTTTAAGCAGGAAGTCAGTCAGGGCATATGAGGAGAGGGCAATCCCGGAAGAGATTAAGGAGACAATTATAAAGTCAGCCATGAGGGCTCCAACGGCAGGCAATCAGATGCTGTATTCCATAGTGGAGGTCGCTGATCAGAAATCCAGGGAAGTATTGGTAAGAACTTGTGATGATCAGCCCTTTATAGCCAAGGCTCCTTTTGTGCTGCTGTTTCTTGCAGACTATCAGAGGTGGTTTGACTACTTCATGGTAGCAGGAGTGCCTGAGCTTTGCAAGGAGAAAGGCGAACCGCTGAGGAAGCCAGAGGAAGGAGACTTGCTCCTTGCTTGCTGTGATGCTCTGATTGCTGCTCATGCTGCAGTAGTTGCAGCGGAGTCCATGGGAATCGGTACCTGCTACATAGGGGACATAATGGAGAACTACGAAGAACATAGAGAATTGTTCGATTTGCCGCAATATGTATTTCCAATTGCAATGGTTTGCTTTGGGTATCCTACAGAGCAGCAGAAGGAAAGGCCGCAGCCGGAAAGATACAAGCAGGAATATGTGGTGTTTAAGGATAAATACAGAAGGCTCAGCAAGGAAGAATTCGATGACATGTTTAAGAGTACAAATGACAGACTGTTCGGGAGCAACGGCTCAATAAAAGGAGCAGAGAACTATGGGCAGCACATGTACATAAAAAAATTCGACAGTGCATTCTCAAAGGAAGCGAACCGGTCTGTACAAGAGATTTTGAAGAACTGGAAATAGTGATAAAGCCCCCCGATCCTGTTTTGTGCAGGAACGGAGGGCTTTATATTATTCAGCTGTTTTCCTGCTTAGATTAATATTTTCCATATTAAACATTCGCAATGAGCCTTTTATATCTTTCTCAACAGCCATTTTCCCGTGCTTGTCAACCTCGCTCTTGTCCTTGGGGCCGTGGCACAAGGAGGCTGCGCCTCCGATACAGCCATTTACACAGGTCATACCTTCGATAAAGTTTTCTTTCAGGCGGTTAAACTTGGCGAGCTTTAACGCTTTATCACATTCAGCTATGCCATCACATACAACAGGGCGGAAGTCCAGCTCAAGGTTCTCTGATTCTATGACATGCCTGACTGCTTCTGTCAAACCGCCTGTGCGGGCAAATATCCTGCCAAAGAAAGAGGCATTATCAAGTACAGCTTCCTCGCAGTTCTCTATGTCTACTTCCATGGCATCCAACATTGCGCATAATTCCTCGAAAGTTAATACATATTCTGTATCACCCTTAAGCTCATCTCTCATGATTTCTGCTTTCTTGGATGTGCAAGGTCCTATGAATACAATGCGGGCTTTATCATCCATGGACTTAATCAGCCTTGAGATGGCAATCATTGGGGATACCGAATCAGATATATTATTCTTCAATGTAGGATAAAACTTCTCAATATATCTTACAAAGGAAGGACAGCAGGAGCTTGTTACAAACTTCTTCTTGCCAACCGCTGCCGCAAGCTCTTTTGTCTCATGCATCGCCACCATGTCTGCTCCAAGGGCTACTTCTACCACATCATGGAACCCCATCTGCTTTATCCCTTTGATTACTTGTCCTATAGTTGCATTGTCAAACTGGCTGGAGATGGAGGGAGCTATAACGGCGTAAAGCCTTATGCTATTATTGTGCGCAGCCTCCTTCAGCTCCTCAATGACATTTACTATGAAGGACTTGTCTGCAATAGCTCCAAATGGACATTGATAAGCACAGGCACCACACTGAATGCATTTTTCATTATCAATTATTGCCTTTTTATCATCATCAAAGTTAAGAGCGTGTGTAGGGCACGCTTTCTTACAAGGGCGCATAACATCAGAAATGGCATTGTAAGGGCATACTGCTTTGCATTTGCCGCATTCTATGCACTTATTGGGGTTAATATATGCTCTTCCGCTAACATGCTGTATAGCACCCACAGGGCACGCTTCGGAACAGCGGTGTGCCAGGCATCCGCGGCAGGCTTCTGTTACTGTGAAGCGGTAAATTGGACACTCATCACAGGCAATGTCCATCACTTCAATTATATTTGGATTATCCGCGCTGCCTCCGGTTGCCAGCTTTATCCTCTGCTCCATTATGGCGCGTTCCTTATGAATGCAGCACCTTATCCTCGGCTTAGGCCCGGGAGCGATTATTTTCGGAAGTGCCCCAAGCTTTTCATCCAGTGAACCTTCCAAAGCCAGCTCTGCTACACCGCGAAGAACTTCATATTTTATCAATTGTACATCTGTCTCAAATTTTCTCATTTCATATACCCCACAAGTTAAATATAAGTTAGTTGAATCCTTTTTCCTAAGCGCTCCATAAGATCTGCCAGTTCTGCAACCACTTTGAGCTTTATTCCAAGATCTATAGGAAAGTCAGGATTTTGGTGAGCAGGATTTACCGCTTTGCCCACCCAGATATTCAAGTGGGTGCAATCCTCTATCAGGAGCTTTGCCAGTTGAGAGGCACCATCCAGCTTGTCGAAGCTGCAGCGGCCCTCACGGTTAGCGCTGCTATTGATATACGCTTTAATTTTATCAACGGTCTTTCGTAAAGTGAGCACACCTTCGGTCACCAGGTCTATTCCCTTTATAGATGCGGTAGGAGGTACCTCCAGATCAAAAAAATCCATATTTGTTACTATTTCCTGATTTAACTCACGTGCAGCAATTTTAGCAGCTGTCCCGCCGCAAACTACTCTCCTGCCTTTGGCCTGCTTAAGCTTTTTGATAATCCAGGCATCATCTTCGGGGTTCAATGGAGGGCCTGTAAACAAGTCTACTTCTTCGGACTGTCGGAGCTTTACCGTGACCACTGTGGCATCATCCCCCGGCCTGCTCTCATAAAGGTTGTGGCATGCCTCAATAAGACTCTTTGATATATTAGCTGCACATTTCTCTATACAAGCTTGGCGTTCCAAGTATTCTTCTATGTTCCCCCACTGCCAGCCCAGATTTAGAATTCCACCTACGCCGGCATGAACTACACCGTCGCTGACAACAGTAAGCGCATCACCCTCGCTCATAAGGAAGGAGCTTTCCTTTACTATACGGTCATTCACCAAAATCGCAGTATTTTGCATGTCGGTCTGATTTTTCCCTTTGTGCAGGAGGAATATTGGCGGATTGTCATATTCGGCTACATATACCTGCCCGCTCTCATGAATTTTTATTATTGTAAAGGTTGAATATGCAAGCTTTCGTACGCTGCATACAGGCAAGGTCTGAATGATGGTATCCACAGTCTCAAAAATGCTTGCGCCTTCCTTAAGCATAGTGGCTGCAATCTTACAGGTAAGGGTAGCGAGAATATTCGCCTTTACGCCGCTGCCCAAGCCATCGGAGATGACAATTATCACGCTGTCCTCGGTGCGTACTATCTCGACCTTGTCTCCGCAGAGCTCTTCACCATATTTATTCAAACTATTATAGGCTATATCAATAAAATAACTCATTCTAAATCACCGGCTTCTCCAATAACTATTTCCTTTAGCTTGGTAAGTATTACTTTGGTCTCTGCAGTTGTTTCTCCCAATAGTCCAGCAATTTCCTGAGCCACCCGCATTTGCTTCGTAATTACCTTTTGAGCGGCTTCAAGGGTATTCTGCTTTACCCGTGTAAGCTCTTCCTTATGCTTCTCATCCAGTGTTACATCCATCATGATAGCCAGTATAAGGTTCTGCTTTTCCAGGTAAACCAGATTCATCATAAAAACCAAATCATATTGTGAAAATCGCACCTTCTGCTTATAAATGCCCTGTCTTGTTTCAATAACCTTCACAAAATCCGAGTCATCCATTAAGAGGCTTACAGGCTTGTCCTTTGCACCAATGGCGCTTATATTGAAAAGTCTTTCTGCTGTGGGGTTGAACTCCTTAACCCGCAGTTCCTCGTCCACAAGCATGATAATATTCGGGGAATGCTCGAATATGACGTTTGACAAGCTTTCTGCCTTGCTTCTCATATAGGGCAGACACATGGACATTTCCGCCATGCCGTCAATTACAGCCTTTGCCTTTTCCCGGCAGCTGTTATAACCGCAAGCTCCACAGTTGAGCTCGTCAGCAGGTGTGTACTTCCCCATTCTGGAAAGTACTCTTACCAAATCTTCCTCTGATGCAGGAGAATTCCTTAAGGCTTTATCATGGAATTCCTTCGAGAAGCTTATGGAATCAAGTAATGCATCTGTCTCGTAATAACCATAGCTTGAGGCTTCCTGCTTCTTTGAATATTCTCTGACACGTTGATAGCATTTGAAGTGGTTTCTATTATCCTTAGGCATTCCCGGCCCTCCCAGGCAGCTCCCTTCGCAAATGCTTACCTCTACGCAGACATTTTCAAGCAGCCCCTTCTCCAAGGCCTGAAAAACCTCCAGGCATTTGTTTATACCGTCAACCTTCAGGAGTTCATAGCTCTTATTACGTCCAGCGGTTGGAAGGCTTCCTACAACTCCTCCTGAAATGGGATACTGACGCCCTTTGGATGAAGCCCTATGATCAAAGCCAGAAGGGGGCAGCTGCTTCAAATCAATATCCTCTTCGAACAGCCATTGACTTAGTTCCTCAAAGGTCAATACAGCATCTATTGAACCATTATATTGCATGCCAAATGCCTCAGCTTTTTTTGCCACACAAGGACCAATAAAAACTACGCAGATATCTGAACCTAGTGTATGCTTTAAAAGTCGTCCGTGGACCAGCATAGGGGATGCAATAGGTATCATAAGCGGAATAAGAGAAGGGTGGTACTTTTCTATTAAATAGTTGGCAGAAGGACAACAGGTGGTAATAAGATTAGTCTGGTCACTTTCGGTCAAATACTCATTATACAGCATCGTCACAACGTCAGCCCCTGAGGCGGTTTCTTCAACAATAGAAAAGCCAAGCTGTTTCAGAGCGGTATCCATTTGCCCGGGGTCTGACATCTCGAATGCTCCTGCAAAGCTGGGAGCAAGACTTGCTATAACAGTTTTGCCTTCGGCAATATAAGCTTTGATTTGATTAAGATCACTTCTTATGTTTCTTGCATCCTGGGGACACACGGACAGGCAATGGCCACAGGCAATGCAGCGGTCTTCCATTATATTAGCCTGCTCATCCTTTATCTGGATTGCTTTTACCGGGCAGGAGCGCAGACATCGATAGCAGTTCTTACAGTTCGCTTTAGAGAAATTAATGAGGTTCAATATTAAAACCTCCCAGCGACATGCTCATCAAAAAACTGCCCAACAGTATTGTCACATACTGAAAGTACCGGACCATCATCTATCTGCACCGAAACAGCACTGGTACAGCAGCCCAGACAGAAAGCTGCTCTTAAAGTTATAATGTCCTGAAGGCTCTTTTCATTGATAAGCTTCTGAAGACTATTTATGACGTTGTATGCGCCTTTTAGATGACAGGCGCTTCCTATGCAAACCTGAATTATCATAATAACAACTCCTATGAATAAAATGATTATAACAAAATACTTGTATATTGTATACAAGATAGATCTAATTATAGTACATTGTTAAATTTATGTCAACTTAACATGTTTCTAAACTCCAAGAAAAAGAAAAGCAGCCAAGTAATTGGCTGCCATTATGACATAAGGCTTATAGAGGTTGATTAGCAAGTACTATAATATCATTTCAAAAATAGCTACAGCACAATACAATAACAGGAGGCTCATTGTTATATTAAAAGCTTTTCTGTATTTCGATAAGAACTTTTGAAACAATGCACCGAACAAGGCCCAGCAAGTTGTTGAGACAAACCCCACAAAAGCCAGCAGGAGTGAGAATAGCATCAGTGCTGCATGTGTATTGTAATAGGGTATTATGAAGCTGGAAATAGCTGTGATTCCATATAATATAACCTTTGGATTAACAAATTGCAGCAAAAATCCAGTAAGAAATGAATTCATATGGGTATTATCGTTTTCTCCTTCAACATGTTTGTTGGTGTAGATATTATATGCCAGATAGATCATATATATTGATCCTATGATGGCCATAATGATTTTTACTCTTGGTATAAGGTTGAACAACAGCAGATTGAAATAGCTGCATGCCAGCATAATGACCATAAAACCTGCAAAAACGCCAAGATTGAAATTGATTGTCTTTTTGAAGCCATCCCGGTTGGCATTTGTCATCGACATTATGTTATTAGGGCCAGGAGTAAAGGTTGTGACAAATACATACGAAAGAAAAGGAACTAAGTTAATCATCTCATTGACCTCCGAAAATATGATATACTATACATAAAGTGCGTTATAACGAGTGTATGCTATAATTATACAACATGTGCGTTATAGAATACAATAGAGGAGGAAACATTTATTTTGGAAAACTTAAATGAGGTAGTTGCCAGAAACCTAAAAAGCATACGTGAAGAAAAGAAGTTAAGCCTGGACAAGGTAGCAGAGTTTACCGGCGTAAGCAAGAGCATGCTCGGACAGATAGAAAGAGGAGAGTCAAACCCAACTATAACTACAGTCTGGAAAATAGCTAACGGCCTCAAAATTTCCTTCACTTCTCTTATTAACACTCCACAGCAGGATACCGTTATTATAAATCGAAGTGAAATAGAGCCTCTTATTGAGGATAATGGAAAGTATCGACTTTACCCATACTTCCCCTATGAGGATGGACGGCGTTTTGAGGTATATTCTGTAGAGATTGAGAAAGGCGGATATTTAAGTGCTGATGCTCACCCCGAAGGCACTCAGGAGTTTATAACGGTATTTGATGGTGAATTGACTATTAGAGTAAACGATGAGGAGTATTCAATAAAAGAGGGAGACTCAATCAGATTTAAGGCCGATAAATCCCACACCTATCATAATTCGGGCAATAAGCTTGCAAAGGTAAGTTTGGTTATTTATTACCCCCTTTAATAACCAATGGTATATTTACAGGTACTATAATAAAATATTTATTAGAAGCTTATTAATGTAGAGAGGTATATTTTATGTATGATGTTATAATTGTCGGCGCTGGACCCGCAGGGGCCACACTGGCAAGGCTAATAGGAAAAAGATATAAAGTACTTATGCTGGACAAAAGGCAGCTTATCGAAACATCATTAAGGAGGACCTTCGAAAAATGCTGCGGCGGGCTTATTGCGCCTGATGCTCAGCATATGCTGGCGACTTTGGGTCTGGGAGTGCCTAAGGACGTACTGGTTGGACCACAGCTTTTTACTGTAAGAACAATCGATATGCAGAACTCCATAGAAAGATACTACCAGAGACATTACATAAATGTTGACAGGGAGAAATTTGACCAGTGGATGGTTTCGCTGATTCCGGATGAAGTAGATATTAGATGCGGCTGCTTGTTTAAGAGATATGAAGAGGAGGATGACAGGTTCAAGGTAAGCTATATTCAAAACGGTAAGGAATATGTGGAATATGCGAACATGCTTGTAGGAGCAGATGGAGCCTCGTCGGTAGTAAGAAAGCAGGCATTCCCCGCTGAAGCTGCTCCAAAGCTTTATACGTCTATACAGGAATGGCTTAAGTTTGATAACGCGCTGCCTTACTTTTCATCAATATTTGACAGCCAAATCACAGACTTTTACTCGTGGACAATTCCCAAAGAGGATTGCTTGCTTGTGGGTACCGCAATTCCATATGGCGAGGATGCATGGGGAAAGTTTAATCTTCTAAAGGAAAAGATGAGAAATTATAATTATAAATTAGGTAAAAGTATAAAGACCAAAGGTGCTTTCATATATAGACCTGTTAAGCTTGATCAGATATGCACAGGAAGAGGCAGGATAGCACTTATCGGAGAAGCGGCAGGCTGGATAAGCCCCAGCTCGGCAGAGGGTATGAGCTACTCAATGAGAAGTGCCCTTGCTCTGGCGCAGAGCTTAGAGAGCGGTCTGGATGACTTTATAGGCAATTATAAAAAGAACGTTGCTTCACTGAAAAGAAATATCCTTGTCAAGAATTTGAAATCACCCTTTATGTACAATCCGATAATACGAAAGGCAGTGATGAAATCAGGACTCTTAAGCATGGAGATAAAGGGATAGGCAGAATGTATAGGAAGGGCTTGCATAATTATTAACAAATTACCTCAATATATTTGTGAGGTGAGATAATATGCAAATATTGAAGTATACACATGTATTTTATTTTGCAGTTACATGGGTTTTTGTGCTTATATTTATTAAGCCAAAACGCATCAAGGAACTAATTCCGGTGGCTGTATTGGGAGTTATAGGATTAACCATAGTTGATGTTTATATTACTTCTCTTAATTTGTACCAGTATAACAACCCGGTGGTCAACGTCTTAGGTGCTCCTTTATTCCACTTGCTGTGGGGAGGAGGAGCGGCAATAGTATACATTCACTACATGAAACCCGGATTCAGCCGAAAACTTGTAAATGTGATACTTTTTTCTATAATTACATTAGCACTTGAATTTATAGCAGAAAAGGCTGGGGTAGCTTCCCGACTAGGGAGCTATAGTATCCTGCACAGTGCACTGCTGGACTTTTCCGCTTTGGTCGTGCTGCTGTGGATTGCTGAAGGTTTGTATGGCAATAGGATATATAAAAGATATTAAAGCATCTTAAGAACTCAATAGCACATCAACATAAAGCGCACTGTATTTAAGTAAATTACAGTGCGCTTTATGTTATTTAATTGGCTTGCCAGCTTAGGTGCAGGGCATCTATTCTTATATCTTGAATTTCTCAACCATATTATTGAGCTTCTTTGCCAGCACAGCTTGATTTTGAGTTGATTTAGCTATTTCCTCAATTGCAACAGCAGTATCCTTTAGACTGTCTGCAATACTATCAGTACCGGCTGAAGTCTGTTGGGCAGTAGCTGAAACATTTTGGATTGCACTGTCTATTTGCTCCATAGATTCTGACATTAATTTTGAGGCACTTGAAATCTTGTTTGCCATTCCATGTATGTATAGAGCATCTTCCTCATATTGTATGCCCATACCGACAAATGCCTTATAATCTGGATCTACTGTATTTTCTATAAAATCTAATATCTCTCTTGTATTTTGAGACAGATTGTCAAATGCTGTTTTTACTTGAATAGTTACATTTTGGATATTAACTACAGTTTGTGATGATTGCTCAGCTAGATGACGAACCTCGTTCGCAACTACGGCAAATCCTTTGCCTTGCTCTCCTGCTCTTGCGGCTTCAATAGCAGCATTTAATGAAAGCATGTTTGTCTGAGCGGAAATATCACTAATAATATCGGCCATTACCTTTATATTCTCAACTACCTTTCCATCTTCAATGGCTCTAAGTACATTAGCCTGCTTTACATCATATATCGATCTTACTGATTCCATTGATCGGCTCCCTTTTTCTTTTATTTGGGCAGCACGTATTTGTATCTCATTGGAGGAGGAATCAGCATCGGTCGCATTATTGCTAAGTTCAGCTGTAGCTGCGCTTACCTCTTCAATTGTTGCCGTAATTTCCTCAGTTGCAGCACTGAGCTCTTCGGCTCCCTTGGATATTTCACCAGTGGACTCGCTGATGCTTTCCATAGTTGAAGAAACCTCTTCTACTGTTGCTGATAATTCTTCGCTCAAAGTACTGATATCTCCTGCACCAGCTATGATGTCTGAAATAAGCTGCCTCGTATTCTCTCCGGCTTTGTTAAGCGCTTTAGCTAAAGCACCTATTTCGTCTTTTGTATTAATATTAATTGATTTTGTAAGGTCCCCATTGCCAATAGCCTCTGCAAACAACATAACCTTTCTAAGCTGTCGCGAGATGACAGTTGATATAATTAAACCAAATAGAATTGCAACTGAAAAACCTATGACTGTTGTTACAAGAATAAAGTTAATTGAGTTTTTATATATTGAATTGTTAATAATATAAGTATTGGCAGCCATCTGTGTATTTAAATCTACGAGCTTGTCTAAAACTTCATATGTCTTTGTTTTTGATTCCGTTACTTTTGTAAATGCGGCTGCTGCTTCCTCATACTGGTTATTTTTGACTAAACTGATGATTTCCTCTTGTATGCTTCTGTAATCCTGTAGATCCGTCTTAAACTGATCAAATAGTTCTTTTCCTTTTATTATACTGTTTGTCTTTTCAAATTCTTGCATCAGCTTATCATTTTCTAATTTAAGCAAATCTATATTGGTAAAGCGCTTGACAAGAATGTCAGAATCTCTCACATATACAATGTATAAAAAATCCGTGTATACTTCATCAAGATTTTCCTTAATTGTTCTTATAGAGTTTGTCCCAATAAAATTTTCATTATATAGACTTTCTGCATTTGAATTAATTCTAGACATGTTAGCTAAACCGGAATATCCAACAATCCCTATAAATAGACACACAAAAATAAAGCTGGCCACCAGTTTTTGGGACAGCTTGAGATTCAGAAAGTATTTCATATCAACAACTCCTCATTTAAATATTGACAATTGGCATGTATAGTTAATTGAGGAGAAACTAATTCAATAATATAACTATTTTGCTAAAAATGCAATGTATATGAAAATTATGTATATATATATGAGGAATAACCTAATGAAAACGCGAGCATATGCAGTAAATTGATTAACCTATAAATCTTTACAAAAAAATATTGTTATATGTTTACATATTTCGGCATATGTGCTAAACTCAAATTGTCGACAATTGGTATACAAAGTTTAAGGAGAGAAGTTTATGAAGGATAATTGTAAACAAATGGCTTATGATTATTTATACAATTCCATAATAACCAATCAACTAAAGCCGGGACAACCTGTTATCGAACAGGAAATATCCGACAACCTCGGAACCAGCCGTACCCCTGTACGAGAAGCGTTGAAACAATTAGAGTCAGAGGGTTTAGTTCGTCATATGCCTGGAAGAGGTGCATTTGTCTCTGAAGTCACCACAGAAGATGTAGAAGAGATATTTGTGTTAAGGGAAATGTTGGAAGTACTTGCGCTGCAAGTTGCATGGAAAAAAATTGGGGATGAAGAAATAAATAAAGCAGAACAGTTTCTTTCATCACTAGATTCAAATTGTTCTATAGATGACTTCTATAAGAGTGACAGGATGATTCATGATTTAATAGTACGTAATGGTAATAATCGCAGACTTGAGGGCTTTCTAAACAATATTAATGCTCAAATAGAGAGGATAAGGATACTTTCATCATTAACTCCTCAGCGCCTTGGCAAATCCAAAGCAGAGCATCTTGAAATCATTAGCGCTATGAAGGAAAGAAATTTAGAGAAGACTGAGGAGTTATTGCGAGTTCATATAAATAATGTTAAAGAGAGTGCAATAGAAGTTTGCAGAAGTATGAGATATAGTAGGTAAAATTATGCTTTTTTACCTTAAATTGTCCACAGATTGTATACAATCTGTCGGCAAGGAATATATTTATTTTTGGAGGTGATGATGTGAGGTTCTGCTCACAGGAATCAAATTTATTTGGAATACAACAGAGAAAGGAGGATATGTATGCGATTAACAAATGAAGAAGAACGGATGTTAGAAGGTAAATATGGGTATCCTGTGCAAAAAGCAATGGAAATCCTTGTGAAGTTAGGTGAAATTTATAATGCTGAAGAGATGCTTCCAATATCCAGCGTACATATGCCAGGAGCATCAGCAGTAGTTGCTGGTGAGGCGGCAACTAAATTTGTAGAAATGATGGCTGAAAAAGGAGGAAAATTCAGAGTATTTACAACTTTGAATACTGCAGCTATTGACTTTGAATTTTGGAAAGAAATCGGTTACCCAGAAGATATATATAAATTGCAAAACAGGCTTACTCGCGCATATGAAGCTATGGGAGGGATAGCCTGCCACTCATGTACGCCTTATCTAATAGGAAACAATCCCCGACTTGGAGAAAACATAGCTTGGGGTGAATCATCAGCGATTGCTTTTGTCAATTCAGTACTTGGAGCTCGGACAAACCGACACGGAGGTCCATCAGCACTTGCAGCTGCACTTACTGGACGTGTTCCTGCGTACGGGTATCATCTTCAGGAAAATAGGTATGGGCATATATTGGTTAATGTGACAACGGTATTGAATGGTATAGATGATTATGGCAGCTTGGGTTACTGGGTTGGAAAAATTGTAGAGAGCAAAGTACCTGTCTTTACTGGTATTCCTAAAGATGTAACTAATGATCAGCTTAAGATGCTTAGTGCTGCCCTAGCTTCATCAGGTTCTGTTGCATTATTTCATGTAGTAGGTATTACTCCGGAAGCACCTACTGTAGATGCTGCTTTTGGAGGACGACAACCTGAGCTGGTGCTTGAGTTTGGGAAGAATCAATTAATGGAAGGTCAGAATTCTCTAAATAAACAGCAAGGGCAAGAAATTTCACTGGTAACAATCGGATGCCCACATGCATCAATCTCCGAAATCGGGACGATTGCTAAAATGCTTGCCAATAAAAAGTTACATGCCGGAGTAGAATTGTGGGTAATTACTGCAATGCCAAACAAAATTTACGCAGAACGATGCGGCTATAAGGGAATTATCGAAGCTGCAGGAGGTCATATAATTAGTGATACTTGTCCGATTCTTTCGCCTATGGCTTATGTAGCTAAGGAAAAAGGATATACGGCCATCGCTACAAATTCTGCAAAATTAGCACATTATGCTCCGGGGCAATGGGCACTCCCAACCTATTATGGTAGCATGGAGAGATGCATAAATGCCGCTTTGAACGGCAGATTTTAAGGATGCGGAGGGAAATGAACTATGCAAATTATTAAAGGTCGTAAAGTAATTGGCGGCAAAGCAAAGGGGGAAGCTTTAGTAACCTCTGAGCCAATATGTTTTCTTGGTGGTATAGATGTAAAGACAGGGCAGGTTACGGAAGTAGGCCATCCTCTATATGGTAAAAGTATTGCGGGGAAAATATTAGTATTTCCTACAGGAAAGGGTTCTACAGGAGGTTCTTATTTAATATATGAAGCAGCATCCAACGGTGTAGGTCCAGCAGCTATGATTAATTATAATGTTGAACAGGTTACTGCCATTGGCTGCATCATAGCGGAGATTCCCCTGATAGATCAAGCAGAGCTTGACCCCATAAAGCTTATAAAAGATGGTGATTGCGTAGAAGTGGATGCAGATGCAGGAACCATCACTATATTATAAAGAGAGGTAGAATGGAATATGCCGTTTGAACAATATCGAGCACGACTAGAGAAGCTATCCTCAACAAATATTGCTGATGCATTGGATACATACGGTCTAAAGGGTGCTACCTATGGAATTCGTCCTATTTGGGAAGGTGCAAGTAAAATAGTTGGAGAAGCGGTTACGGTTAAATTGATAGCAGCTGGGCTGACAAAGGGTAAGAATCATCTAGGAGTTAAAGCCATCGATGCGGCTAAGGCCGGGGATGTAATAGTAGTCGATAACGGCGGACGATTGGACACTTCATGCTGGGGTGGAATTTTGGCCAATGGAGCAAAGATGAAGGGCGTAAATGGAGTAGTAATTGATGGGGCATGTCGTGATGTAGATGACTATGTAGATATCAAATTCCCTGTATACTCAAGGGGTTCTGTTGTAGCAACTGCACGTGGAAGGATTATGGAAGAAGCAACTAATATAATGATTCAATTTGCAGGTGTTCAAGTCCGACCTGGAGATATAGTATTTGGTGATCGCAGTGGAGTTGTAGTTATTCCTGCGGAAAAACTGGAAGAAGTTTTAGTAAAAGCTGAAGAACTTTATGAAAAAGAGGAAGCTATGATTTCTGAAATACGTGCAGGAAAGTCTATGCTTGAAGTAGATAATAAATACAGTTATGAAAAGATGCTCAGTAAGTAAAGATGATGCTTAAGGAGATGAGGGCATGGTAAATAGAGAAGAGATAGAGCAGTTCAGTAAACTTCCCACAGGCAATGTTTGTGATGCCAATAACAAAAGTGGAAATATGGATTTTAATATTAAGCCTATAGACAAAAAAAGCAAGCTGGTAGGGCCTGCTGTTACAGTAAGATGCCAGCCTGGAGATAACTTGATAATACATGAAGCTATATATAGGGCACAACCTGGCTCGGTTCTCGTTATCGACGCTCATGGCTACACAGGTGCAGGGCCAATGGGAGAAATAGTAGTTATAGCTTGTCAGGAAAGAGGTATTGCGGGCATCGTAGTTGATGGTACATGCCGTGATGCAAACGATATCGAGGAATTGTGCTTCCCATTTTTCTGCAGAGGCTTTAATCCTGGCGGTACGGTAAAAGAAAGCTGGGGAACTATTAACGAAACTATTCAATGTGGTGGTGTAGTAGTTAACCCAGGCGACATAGTCGTTGGAGATGTGGATGGAGTAGTAGTTGTTCCTAAGGAAAAAGCGGCAGAAGTTTTGAACAAGGCAGCGGCTATAGCGGAAAAGGAAATTAAGGTAAGGGAAATGCTTCGCCAAGGGAAGACGACTCTTGAAATATATGGTTTTGACAAGGTTATTGAACAAAAAGGATATAAGTAGGAGGGGTAATATGAATAGCGTACCCAAAATTGATCTATCAATTATTGAAGCCTTCAAGGAGCTTGATACTACTAGTGTTTCTGACGCTTTGGATCGCCTTGGTATAACAGGGGGGCTCCTGGGCATTAAACCTGTAGTTGCTGATACTGCAATTTGTGGACAGGCATTTACAGTGCACTACGTTCCATGCGGTAATGTGAAAGGAACTGTAGGGGATTTTCTTGATGATGTTGAGCCTGGTCAGGTAGTGGTAATAGATAACTCTGGCCGTGATTACTGTACTGTATGGGGAGACTTAATGTCAATAAGATCAACACGAATGGGTGTGGCAGGAACGGTTATTGACGGAGTATGCAGAGATATACCTGCAATAAAGAAAATAGGATATCCAATTTTTACAAAGGGAACCTACATGGTTACTGGCAAGGACAGGGTTTATGTAGATGCAGTGAATGTGCCTGTTTCTATCTCCGGAGTTCAAGTTAAAGCTGGTGATATCATTATTGGAGATGAGACAGGAGTTCTGGTAGTTCCTATGGAGAGAGCAGGGGAAGTTCTTAAAGTATCACAGGAGATTGCTCAGAAAGAAGCTTTTATAGAAGAAGCAATTAAAAATGGATCTACACTGAGAGATGCCCGCGCTAAAGCAGGTTATCACCAGTTGCAGACACGCAAGGATTAGAAAATTATAATTGGTACTATACTAACGACATGGTAATGGGGGTATTTTAATGAAAGATTTAAGTGTAAAACTAGGACCATTAACTCTAAAGAATCCAATAATAGCTGCAGGTGGACCTCTGGCTGGCACGGTTGGACATATCAAAGACTGTGTAGATGCAGGCTTCGGAGCTATAGTGACTAAAACTGCGTCTACAGTATGGTACCTGCAGAGATATCCAAGACCATTATATAAATTAATAGATTACAAAAAAGATAATAATAACGCATACTTCGTTCCGAATGACTATAACTGGATGCATAGAGAGCATAACTCGGTTTATCCTCCAAAACAGTTTGCGAAAATCATAAAAGAAGCTGCTCCTTATGCTAAGGAACATAATTGTTCTATTATAGGAAGTTATTCTGCAAGATTCATGGAAGAATGGGTTGAGATAGCGAAACTCTATGAGGAGGCTGGGTGTGCAGCATTAGAACTGAACTTCTGTTGTCCTTTCCCTCCTGAAGGATTAGCTAAGAGCCCGGATGATGTAAGAGTAGGTATTCACTACACAAAACATCCTGAAGAGGGAGTAGCGATAGTAAAGAAATTAAAAGAATTTGTGAAGATACCAATGTTCGTAAAGATGAGTCCTGACGGTTCAAACTTTGAACAGGTGGCTAAGATGCTTGAAGAGGCAGGAGCAGACGGGGTAACAATGTTTGCCAATAATAAGGTTATGAGAGTTGATATAGAGACAGGCAAACCTATTGCCTATGGCCCAGCACCAGGTACAGGCCCGGGGGTTAAGGCTCTAAGTTTAAGATGGGTAGCAGAGGTTTCTTCTAAGTGCGATTTTGCAGTTATGGGGAACCGCGGGGCTTCATCTTGGCAGGATGCTATTGAATTCTTAATGTCCGGAGCTTCAGCAGTACAGTATTGCACACCTGTTATGATTCGAGGATTGGTTTATGTAAAAGAACTTCTTGACGGAATGGAAAAGTTTATGGAAAGAAGAGACTATAACAGTATAAACGAGTTCCAGGGCGTAGCGATGAGACAAATGTACAGCAATCAAGAACTCGTTGACAAAGTTAAGGCTCTATATGCTGAGGTTGATTATAGTAAATGTACAGGTTGTAAACGCTGCAGTCAGGTATGCTGGTATGATGCAATAAAAGTGGCAAAGAAAGCAATAATTAAGAAGCAACATTGTGCAGGTTGCAGCTTGTGTAGCCAGGTATGTCCCGTGAATGCAATTTCCATGCATGAAAGGGAAAATGATATTGAACATTTCCAAGCTATGGCTTCTGCGCATCCAGAGCTGGTACCGGACTTTTTTCCGGATGGAGAAAAATAATGAGGAAGTATACTATTGCACTTATCCCAGGTGATGGTATTGGAGAAGAAGTAATTGCAGCGGCTAAAGAAGTTCTTGAGGTAGTACAGGCTAATTCGGGAGACTTCAAACTTGAATTTGAGGTGTATCCTGCAGGGCAGGAAACATATCAAAGGTTAGGCAAAGCATTGCCTCAAGAGACTCTAGATGGGATAAGGAACACCGATGCTGCTCTTATTGGTGCACTCAATGCTAATCCAGCGCCGGCACCAAGCCCGGTAGGACAAATGCGGAAAGAACTTGATTTATATGCAGATGTTCGTCCGGTGATGTCCTGGCCAGGGGTATGGAGTTTAAAGCCCGGTATTGATCTTATTTGTATACGAGAGAATACAGAAGGATTCCTTGCAGATCGCAACTTGCATATGGGTAACGGAGAGTTCATGCCTACGGAGGATGTTGTAATGTCAGTCAGAGTACTGACACGACAAGGCTCTGAAAGAATTGCCAAATATGCTTTTGAGCTTGCTCGTAAGCAAAATCGAAATAAGATTACAGTAATACACAAAGCTAATGTCCTTAGAAAGGGCTGTGGTTTCTTTCTCGAAATTGTAAGGGAAATAGCAAAAAGTTATCCGGATATAGAACTTACAGATGAATATGTAGACAATACTGCGAACCAACTTATCTTATGCCCGGAGAAATATGACATAATACTTGCGACAAATTTATTTGGAGATATTATTTCCGATGAAGCTGCAGCACTAGTATCAAATCTGGTACCATCAGCGAACATAGGTAAGGACTGTGCCGTATTTTCACCGGTGAATCATGATGGGAGAATGAGTGAAGCAGGGAAAGATATAGCGAACCCATTAGTTCACATAATCTGCGCTGCTATGATGCTCGAACATCTCGGGGAGAAGGAAGCAGGTCAGACTATCTATAAAGCTGTAAAATCAGTTCTCGCAGATGGTGTGTTAAAGCCTCGGGATTTAGGAGGGAATAGTAGTACCTCCCAAATAACATCGGCAATATGTCATAGAATAGCCGGAAATAATTAAGGAGGAACCTGTAATGGGAATGACTATCGTAGAGAAGATTTTGGCCAAAAATAGCGGACTTGCTGAGGTCCATCCTGGTGAAATTGTTGAAGCAAGAGTAGATACTGTAATGCTGCATGATATAGGGGCTCCCGGTGTTCAGAGACCTTTGAAGGAGCTTGGGATTGATAAGATTTCAGATAATGTTGAATGTGTAATTATACCGGACCATTTTGTACCAGCGCCAACAGTGCAGGCTGCAGAAAATTTGAAAATAACCAGAAACTTCGCTGTTTCAATGGGAGTAAAAGATTTCTATGATATAGGACGAGGCGGAGTCTGCCATCAAGTGATGGCAGAAAAGGGCCATGTGAGACCAGGGCAGATTATTGCAGCCCCTGACTCTCATGCTACGACATATGGAGCCTTCGGCGCTTTGGGAACAGGCTTTGGTGTAACTGATGTGGCAATAGCCTTAGGAACTGGACATCTATGGTTTATGGTTCCAGAAACTGCGAAAATCATTTTAAATGGTCAACTTGGAGAAGGCGTAAGTGCCAAGGATGTAATCCTATACATGCTAAAAGTATTTGGTGAAGCCAGGTTTATATACAAAGTTATAGAATTAAGCGGAGCTATTATTGAAAATATGAGCATGGAAGGAAGAATGTGCATAGCAAACTTGGCTTATGAGCTAGGCGTAAAAACGTGTATTATCCCTCCTGATGATATAACAATAAATTACCTAAAGGAGCGCACGAATAAGGAATTCGAATCTATACTTCCAGATGCTGATGCTCGTTATTGTGAAGTTGTCGAACTTAATTTGAGCAACCTCACTCCCATGGTGGCTGCACCTCACAGTCCATCAAACGGTAAAACTATAGCTGAAGTGGAAGGCACCAAGATACATCAGGCTTTCCTCGGTTCATGCACTAATGGAAGAATTGAGGATTTAAGAATAGCAGCAGCCCTCCTTGAAGGCAGGTCGGTACACCCTGATGTACGCATGATAGTAACTCCAGCCTCTCAGGCAGTTCATTTGCAGGCTTTGAGAGAAGGAATCATAGAGGTGCTACTTAAAGCAGGAGCCTGTGTAACCAATTCTGGCTGTGGAGTATGCCTTGGAGGACACTTGGGGGTCATTGCAGCTGATGAGGTATGCATATCATCCTCTAACCGTAATTTCCGGGGGAGGATGGGAAGTGTACATGGTTCCATATATCTTGCCTCACCTGCTACAGTAGTTGCTTCTGCAATTATGGGAGAGATTACAGACCCAAGAGGTTTGGGGGTGAAGTTGCATGATTAGAGCTAAGGTTTGGAAATATGGCAAGAACATTGATACGGAAGAAATCTATCCGGCAAGGTATTTAGTTCATTTTGATCCTAAGGAAGTAGCTAAGCATGCTATGGAGGATATCGATCCTCAATTCTCCCAGCGTGTTAAGCCTGGAGATATTATTGTAGCAGGAGATAATTTTGGATGTGGCTCCGCAAGAGAGCAGGCAGCCATGACTCTGAAGTATGCAGAAGTAGGTGCAATAATAGCAGACTCTATCTCTAGAGCATTTTATAGGAATTGTGTAAATAACGGACTGCCCGTTCTTGCTATGGAAGGGATTTCAGAAAAAGTCAACGAGGGTGACGAGCTCGAGGTTGATTTAGAACAGGGAATTATCGTCAACCATACAACTGGAACGCAGTGGAAGACAAAACCTGCTCCAAAGCTCATACTCGATATCATATCAATGGGTGGAGCTATAGCGTATTATAAAAAGAATTTGAAATGATGTCCTACATATATATTTGAACTTATTTAGGAAAAGGAGGAGCCAAATGCCTAAAAGCTTAAGAAGTTATCTGGAAACACTTCAGACATTGTGTCCTGAAGAAGTAGTTGAGGTAAAGAAAGAAGTAGTTCCTAAGTTTGAAGCTACTACATTTTTAAGGAAATTAGAGTTGGAAGGCCGTTCACCTATGGCAGTCTTTCCACATGTACAGAACCTATATGGGGAAAAATCCGAGGTGGCATTGGGATTCAATGCTTTTGCTAGTCGAAAGAAACTTGCGGTGGCACTTGATCTTAAGCCCGAGCAGTACAAGATGGAGCCTGTACTAGAATTGGCAAAACGTTATCGCAATCAAGGGATAGTTGAAGTAATAAAGCCTGAGGATGCTCCTGTAAAAGAAGTTATAAAGAAGGGTGAAGAAGTGGATTTATATAAGCTTCCTATCCCCACTCATCACTCAAAGGATGGCGGTCCATATATATTAGGCGCGTCCACTGCTATGAGAAATCCAGAAACAGGGGTATATAACCTTGCTATGCTTAGACTTCATGTTAAAAGTAAAAATAGAACTACTATACATGCCGAGCTTAACCATCATTCCGGTATGATTATAAGTTCAAATCGTGAGGCAGGAAAAGAGACTCCTATAGCTATTGTAGTAGGACATCACCCTACTTTCTATCTAGGCAGCCAATGGGAAGGCCCTTATGGAAGAGATGAATACGAAATTGCCAGTGCGGCTATGGGTGAAACATTAAGAGTAGTTCCTTCAGAAACATGGGGTGAAGACTTCATGGTTCCTGCGGATGCTGAGATGATAATTGAAGGTGTTGTTTCATCTGATGAAGTTGATGAGGAAGGACCCGTAGGAGAACATACACGCTATTATAAGACAATACGTGGGGGCAAAATAGATAAAAGGCTTGACCCGGTGGTAAAGATTACTGCTATTACTTATAGAAAAAATGCAATATATTTATCAAATAATATGGCGCATTCAGACCAAGGCTTCATAGGCTCACTACCCAAGGAAGCGGTAATCTATGAAAGAGCAAAGGGCTGCTGCCCAGGCGTAACTGCCGTATACCTAACACCAGGCGGAGTGTGCCGCTATATTTGCTATATATCGCTTAAACAGCGTGTTGCTGGTGAGGCAAAGGATGCAATAATGGCTTCCTTCATCAGTGATTGGCATATAAAGTTTGCTGTTGCTGTTGATGAAGATGTAGATATATTCAGTGATCAGGAAGTTCTCTGGGCTATTGCCACAAGAACCCAACCCCACCGCAGATTTTTCATAATTCCTGAGGCTATGGGGGCTAGCTTGGATCCGACAGTAAGTATGGAATCATCAAAACCCGTGACTTCGAAGATGGGGATTGACGCAACGAAACCGTATGGCGAGCCTTTTTCAGAAGTATGTGAAGTTCCGCTTGATCTGCTTCAACAGATTCGCCTTGAAGATTATATTTAAGCTCAAAACGGTGAAAGAAAGGAGGAGGGAAAACTACTGGCGGGTTATATCTAAATAGAAATAAATGAATTTAAGGGAGGTCAAAATTGATGAAACTTAACAAGAAAAAAATTGCGCTTGTTACACTGTTTGTCTTTTTATTAGGCTCTATTTCATTAGTAGGTTGTGCACCTAAACCAGCTGTTGAGGGAACCGCACCAGCTGTGGAGAAAACTGCAAGTTCAGACTACCCATCCCGACCAGTAACTATGCTTATCCCTCATAAAGCAGGCAGCAGTACTGACATTATGGCTCGTGCTTTACAACCGTATCTTCAGAAGTATCTTGGTGAAAAAGCATCTGTCGTTATAGAAAATGAAGGCGGTGGCGGAGGTAATGCTGCTCATGTGAAAACTTACAAAGCAGCTCCGGATGGATATACTATTGAAATGTCCGCATTCCCTTCTGTTACACTTGGCGAGCTTGTTAAGGGTGGAGAGTTTAAAGCTTTGGAATATACATACTTGCATACTGTAACCGGTGGTGATTATAACGGTATTTTCGTAAAGTATGATTCTCCATACAACGATATTAAGAGCTTAGTAGAAGCAGCAAAAACCAAAAAGATTACAATGTCAGGCTCAGGAATTGGCACAAATGGTCATATGGCTATGAAACTATTGGAAAAGTCATCAGGTACTATATTTGAATATGTATCTTATGACGGCGGAACAGAAGCAGCTGTAGCTGTGGCTGGCGGACACACTGTAAGCGGTGTAGGAAATATCGTATCTCTAAAACAAATGGTAGACGAAAAGAAAATTAAAATATTGGCTGTTATTGGTGCGAATAGACATCCAAATTATCCGGATGTTCCAACTGCTGTTGAAGCAGGATATACAGATGCAGCCATGGATGTTTGCGTTGGCGTATACGCACCTCCAAGCCTGCCTGCTGATATAGCAAAGGCGTTGGAAGATGCTTTAAGCAAGGCTGTAAACGATCCTGAATTTAAGGCACAAGCTGAAAAGTTAGGTTCAAGTATTGTACCGCTAGGCTCAGCAGAGTTTAAAAAATTAGCTGAAAACATCTATAATCAAGCAAATATGGTAAAAGACGATCTTAAGGAAACTACGAAATAAGCTTCATGAATGTTGTTAGGAGAAAGAGGTATTACTCCTCTTTCTCCTATTCTGGCAATGGAAGCTTTATATAAGGGGGTATACTATGAATATCACATCCCATGCAAATCGAAAGAAACTAGTAGACAGATTATTCACAATAGCAATTATCGTTCTCTTTACTATCGTTATTGTGATGACATTTTCATTATCCGAGACAGCGGGGAGTGTACCAAGACTAATCAGTATAATTGGAATTGTACTATCTGTCATTACGCTAGTTAAAGACTTTAAACAAAATGATGGTAAACCAAAAAATAATGATGCTGCTTCGGATGAAAATCAGGGAATGTCTTTTATAAAGTGCTTTGGCTTGTTGATAGCATATTTAGCAGCAATGGTTGTATTGGGATTCGCTATATCCACCTGCCTAATGTTATTTTTTATACCGATATTCCTGAAATACAGAAACCTTAAAATCAATATAATCTTCTCTGTTATAACAACAGCAGTTCTTTACTTTAGCTTCACATACTTATTCTACGTTCGCTTGCCGGTCGGTATTCTGTTCGAGTTATTTTTATAGGGTGGTGAGATTATGGAAAACATGATGTCTGCAATAACTAATATATTCTCTGTGACTAATGTGTTGTATTTGATTATCGGATCAGTAATTGGACTTGTCATTGGTGTGTTGCCTGGGTTGGGTCCGGTTTTTGGCACAGCTTTAGTATTACCATTTACTTTTGGTATGAGTGCTGATTCAGCGTTAATTCTCCTGAGTGCAGTTTATGCATGTACTGCATATGGAGATGGTATTACTTCAATCCTCTTAAATGTGCCCGGTGGACCGGGAGGAGTGGCTCTTACATTTGACGGATATCCTCTTACACGTAAGGGTAGAGCGGCTGAAGCCCTGGGAGCTCTGGTTGGCTCATCCTTCATTGGCGGGTTAATAGGGGTTCTTGCATTAATATTTATTGCACCTCCTATGGCAGAGTTCTCATTAAAGATTGGGCCGGCTGAATATTTTATGCTTGCTATGTTTGGTTTATCAATGGTAGCTGTAGCCGGAAAGGGTGATACGGCAAAAGGACTCATTCTCGGCTGTTTGGGTTTGCTCTTTTCCTTTGTAGGGATGGATGTAATTACAGGAGCAGAAAGGTTCACTTTCGGCAGTAATTTCTTAGAAGACGGGATATCGACTGTAAGTGCCACAATAGGACTGTTTGCCCTTTCTCAAGTGTTTATACTTGCAGAAGAAGGCGGCACAATAGCAGGTGAATTTACTCTGGCAACTAAGCCCTGGAAAGGAATTAGTGCTACATTAAAGTACTGGTATGTTACATTACGCTCATCTATACTCGGGGTTTGCATAGGCATGGTACCAGGAATAGGAATATCTACGGCTAGTATGTTGTCTTACGTAGCTGAGAAGAGGATGGCAAAAGATCCTGAGACTTATGGAGAGGGTAATATTAGAGGTATTATTGCTCCTCAGGCAGCTTCAAATGCTTGTACAAGTGGAGAACTTATTCCTGCTTTCGCACTGGGAATACCGGGAGGTGCTACAGCTGCTATATTTTTGGCTGCAATGACCTTACATGGTCTCAGACCTGGTCTTAGTTTCTTTACATCAGGTGGTGTGTTGGTTGATACAGTTTTTCTGGGAATGATTTTGGCACAATTTGTTATTTTGTTTTTTGGATTAACAGCTACACCGCTATTGGCAAAAATCACAAAAGTTCCAAATGCAATCTTAGTGCCAATAATTGTAGCTCTTTGTTTTGTAGGGGCATTCGCAGTAAATAATAATATTGAAGATGTGGTTGTTGCTATGGTTTTTGGAGTTATAGGATATGTACTGTTCAAGAATAAATGGCCTGTACAGTGCCTAGTTCTTGGCTTGGTACTGGGTGAGATCGCTGAGAGCAACTTCCACCGTGCACTGCAAATCTCAGACGGATCATACGGCATATTTGTGCAGAAACCCATTTCTCTGATTTTATTTATTGCAATTATTGCAATTTTAGTGTGGACTTATTGTGGGGGCATAATTAAAGCAAAAATGCAAAATGCAAAAGCTTAAAGTGTATAATGACAGAATTAAAGGTGATGTATATTGGGGTAATGCTTCAAGCCCCACTTACACCACCATTCTATTTTTTTATCTGAAAACAGTTGACTTCACTAATTATATGCTGTAGGTTTTGAAAATCGGTACGCTGAATTTGAAATAAAAAGGATTCTCGTTGTTTCGGTATTTGGAGCTTTCCATTCACTATTCGAGGGTTACCTTTTAAAGTACTTTCAGACGGTATTTGTATGAGTTCAACATTGCCTTTATCTTTCAAAGTGTCGAGAATCTTGTCTCCTTTTTCGTTATTGCTTAAAATCAACGATACACCAAGATCATTTTTGTATTCCTTTGGTACACCCCAATAATCTGCAAGTGTTAGGTCTCCCTGCCTGGGCATACTGCAAAAGGAACAACTGTAGCAGGCATCATTTAAATATAAATCGCTAAGGAATCCAACTAAGAAGGGGTCTTGTCGAAAAGTATCTGAATAACTGCTTCCATCAGTAAAATCAATTGATATTCGGAATTTGGACCAGCCGTTTTCTTTATTGCGAAAGTTAATAGATTTAGCGGTACGTGAGTTACTTACATATTCCAGATATCTATGAAAAACGATGATGGAAGGTGTGCCGTGACAAACAAGATCGATGGTTATGAGATTTTCACTATCGACAAATTTATGGAGGGCTGCTACCTGACAAGGTAAACCGGAAAACAAAACAGTCCTACCGTTTCTGACCATTTGAGAAATTTCCTTATAAGTTAACCCAATATTACTTTGGAGATATTTAGAGCCCTGGAATGGCAGCAATTCCTGCTTGGATTCTGCTTTTGCATGACAAAGAGTCCAGTCGGATTTCCATCTTACTCCATATACAATGCCGCTCCAGTCTAAAATAGTATTTGCTATCTCAGTAAAGATTCCACCGGAGGAGCTATTTTTTCGTAAAGCATTATTTTTCGACCAGGCAGCATAAGACAGAATATTAGCTTCAGTTCTATTTATAGGAGAAGCGGATGTATTTCCAAGTGTCGGGCATTTTATGGAACATAGACCGCAATTATTGCAACGGCTTGTAACTATTTCTGGTCTATAAAAACCATATGGCGATAATTTCATTTTTATGGCATTGTTAGGACATGCATTGTAACAGGCGAAACAACCTGTGCACTTATCATATGGTAACATGGCCACGGTGTTATTATTAAGATGCATATCAGTACCTCACTAGTATAGTTGTAATATGTATATTTTAACATGTTTTGCTGCTTGAACAATAGTATATAGGATAAGTTCTGCACAGGCTATGATATACTTGAGAAAGTATATATGAATTATTCGTAGCAGTTTTTGTTCGTAGAAAGGAGTGTCAGGTTTGAAAATCATAGTAGGAATAAGTGGTGCTTCAGGTGCCATATATGGAATAAGGCTACTGGAGGAATTGAAAAAAAGAAAGATTGAAACCCATTTAATAATGAGTAAGTGGGGTGCAGTAACTATTACTAAGGAAACCGATTTTTCAGTGGAATGGGTAAAGTCCCTTGCTGATAAAGTATATGGAGAAGACGATGTGAGCGCAGCAATATCCAGTGGCTCTTTTCAAACTAACGGAATGATTATAGCTCCTTGCAGCATGAAGACTCTGAGTGGAATTGCTAATGGGTATGCAGAGGATCTGTTGATCAGGGCAGCTGACGTTTGTATAAAGGAAAGGCGAAAACTTATTCTAGTAGCTAGGGAAACACCTCTAAATTCTATACATCTAGAAAATATGTTGAAGCTCTCGCGAATTGGAGTTGAAATTATGCCTCCGGTTCCAGCTTTCTATTCACGCCCTCAAACCCTTGATGATATTGTTAACCATACAGTAGGCCGAATCATGGATCATATCGGTATAGAAAACCAACTCTTTACAAGGTGGGAGGGGTAGTGATGTTATCCCAAATTTATGAAAGCGTTGAAGATGGAAGATATTCTCTTGAAGCCTTACTTGTGATAACAGATGATGGTATCATGTTATATGTAGGTGGGGGAGATAAACCGCATATAGGAACCGTAGTTGTAAGCCAGCCTCGTCCAAGTATGAAAGTTGACAATGGTGTCAGCTGTACCACTTCAGTAACAAACATGTTATCACATAAAGACGACTTAATAATAGTCCCCATAGCTGAGGCCGTTTGCAAAAAAGCAAATACAGTAGTTGCAGCCTCGGGAGGGGTTCATATTGACGATGCGGAAGCCTTTGATATAAAAAGATTGATGGATAATATGGAAGAAATAACAAAAAAGATATTAATAAAACTTTAATGTGATTTGAGATCATTGACAATTAAGCCTTACAGAGAATATAATTGGAAATGCAGTCAGTTCGTGACCATCCTGACTTAAAATAAAACTACGGAGGTTTTAGAAAATGAATAGAAACAGATACTGGGTGCATGCTGCATTCATAGCAGCTATATATGCAGTGCTAACCATTGCATTTGCGCCGCTTAGCTATGGGCAGATACAAGTTAGGTTTGCTGAAGCGCTTACCATACTGCCTTTCTTTACACCTGCTGCGATTCCGGGTCTTTTTGTAGGCTGTATATTAGCAAACTTCTTTGGCCCAGGCGGAATGATCGATGTGATATTTGGAAGTGCAGCAACGCTTATAGCCGCATACCTTTCCTCCAAAATGCCGGCAAAGTGGCTGGTGCCGCTGCCACCGGTAATAGCAAACGGAATTATTATTGGATATATGCTAAATTATCTCTATCAGCTGCCTTTGCTGATAACCATTGGATGGGTGGCTCTGGGTGAGTTGATATCCTGCTACTTCATAGGATATCCGCTTTTGCTTCTTCTTGAGAAGTATAGGGATAGAATATTCAGGTAACAAAAAGCTTATCAGATTAATAATCTGATAAGCTTTTTTTATATATTATTCACTGCCTGCTCTATTCGATTGAGCGCTTCTGCCAATAGGCTTCTGGGGCAGGCTATATTCATTCGCATGAAGCCTTCTCCGCCAGCTCCAAAAACAGCCCCGTCATTTAATCCTACCTGGGCTTTGTTTATAAAGAAGCTTATCAGCTCCTTCTGGTTCATTCCCAGTTCCCTGCAATCCAGCCATATAAGATAGGTGCCCTCAGGCTTTGATACTTTTATTCCCGGTATTTTACTTTCAAAGTAATCCATCAGGAAGTCAACATTGCCTTCAAGATAAGCGAGGAGCTGGTCCAGCCACTCATTTCCGTGGGTATATGCAGCCTCGAGTGCAGTAATGCCGAATAAATTGCTCATTTCTATGCCAAGACGCTTTATAGTATTATTAAACTTTTCACGCAAATCCTTATTTGGAATGATAGTTACAGAGGTTGATAGCCCGGCTATATTGAAGGTCTTGCTGGGTGCAATACAGGTTACTGTGCACTGAGCCAGCTCCTCAGATATTGAAGCGGTAGGTGTATGAGTATTGCCGGCATAAATTAGGTCCGAATGTATTTCATCGGAAATAAGTACCACATTATGCTTTATGCATAGCTCACCAACCTTAGTAAGCTCTTCCCTGCTCCAAATCCGGCCAATAGGGTTGTGGGGGCTGCATAGTATCATGGCTTTTACCCCGTCCCCAAGCATGGCTTCAAGGTCTTCAAAGTCCACGAAGTACCTGCCCTTTTCATATATTAGCTGGTTATCTACAATAATCCTGTTATTAACTTCTATTGATGAAAAGAATGGGTGGTACACAGGAGACTGTATCAGCACCTTATCCCCAGGCTCTGTAAAGGAGAGTACACTGAAGCTTAATGTAGGAACAACTCCGGGAGAAGCCGATATCCATTCGCTGCTTATATTCCATCCGTGCCTTTTTTTCATCCAGCTTGCAATGGAGGAATAGAAGGAATCAGGCTTCTCGGTATAGCCATAAATTCCATGTTGAGCTCTTTTAACAACAGCATCAATCACTGGCTGAGGAACTTCAAAATCCATATCTGCCACCCACATGGGCAGTACTGATCCATTGCCGAAGGTCCTGTCCAGATAGTCCCATTTAACTGAGCTGGTACCTATCCGATTTACACTTTTATCAAAGTTGTACTTCATTATGTTCAATCCCCTTTTAGATTGCTCTGGTTTCGTGTTTAAGCCAAGTTTTTTCTTGTTCATTGAGGGATGGTGACAGCTTTTCATAAACTTCTTTATGGTAGTTATTGAGCCAATCCTTTTCCTGCTGTGTGAGTAAATCATTATCAAGTCCGTCCAGGTCTATAGGACAGAAGGAAATGGTATCAAACTTCATATACTTGCCATATTCTGTTTCGAAGTCATCCACTACCAGCATAATATTCTCAGTACGTACACCATGTAAGCCTTCTTTATATATTCCAGGTTCGTTGGTCAATATCATACCAGGCTCGAGTACCACAGTATTTATTACAGGAGCCCGCTTGAAGCCCTGTGGACCTTCGTGGACACTAAGCAGGTAGCCCACTCCGTGGCCTGTTCCACAGCGGTAATCCAAGCCTTCTTCCCATATAGGCCTTCTTGCAAGTATATCAAGATGCGTACAGGTGCAGCCGTACATGAACTTAGCTGTTGCCAGACCTATATGAGCTTTAAGCACGAGTGTGAAGTCCTTTCGCTGCTCTGCAGTCAGCTTGCCCAATACAATTGTCCTTGTTGTATCTGTAGTGCCGTCAAGATATTGTCCGCCGGAGTCAATAAGAAGCATGCCTTCTTTTTCAAGGGCGTATTCAATTCCTGGGACAGCTTTATAATGCATCATTGCAGCATGGTCCTTGTAGCCTGCTATGGTATCAAAGCTCGGCCCCTTTGAGAGCTCCTGCTGCAGTCTGAATTCCTTCAGCTTCTCATCAACGGTGATTTCTGTAATGCCTTCTTTTCCCAGATTGTTGTCAAGCCATATGAGGAATTTCACCAGGGCAACTCCGTCTTTGATATGGCAATTTCGAAGGTTCTTGACTTCTACATTGTTTTTCAAAGTCTTCAGGTTTGTGGTTATGTTAGGCTCCTGGATTATTTCGAAAGCAGCGGGTACTGACTTGTATAGCCATACATTTGTCTTTTGGGGGTCTATTGTTATAGCAGCCTCACCCTTTAGAGAGGTAATGGCATTCTCAATTTTGTCATAGTCAAGCACTTCTACATTATCAGCCTTTAATTCTTTTTTGACTTCGCTGTTTACTTTACTTTGGTCTATAAAAAGCTGGCAGCCAGTCTGTGAAACCAGTACATAGGCTGTAACCACAGGGGTGTTGGGAACATCTCCGCCCCTGATATTCAAAAGCCATGCAATATCTTCCAAGGCTGAAAGCAGATAATAGCTAACGCTGAGTTTTTTCATTTCAGCTCGTACGACCTTAAGTTTTTCGGTTCTTGATTTTCCTGCGTATTTAATATCGTGGGTGAATATCGGAACTTGAGGGATTGCCGGTCTGTCTGCCCATAATTGACCTATAAAGTCGTAGCTTGCTTCAAAGGAAAGCCTCTTGGATTTATATGCTTTTTCCATTTCATTATAGAGGGAAACCGACATGGATTTTCCATTGAAACCGACTATTCCATGGACCGGAAGTACCTCTTTAACCCAATCAATATAGGTTGGCACAACCGGCAGTCCCATTTTGAAAAGCTTTACCTCAGAGCCTTCAAGCTGTTTTTCGGCTTGCAGAAAATATCTGCCGTCAGTCCATAGGCCCGCTTCCTTTTGTGTAACAACTACAGTCCCCGCAGAGCCTGTGAAGCCTGATATCCACTGCCTTGCCTTCCAATGCTCCGGTACATACTCGCTCTGATGAGCATCAAAGCTGGGAACTATGAAGGCGTCGATATTTTTCTCTTTCATGAGACCCCTGAGCTTGGAGATTCTTTCATTAATCGTCAATTCTATTTACCCCTTTCTTAACTAAAAGCTTTTGTGTTCCGTCCTTGTGATTATCTCTTCCTGAAGGGCTTCTGTCAGGTCACAGAAGTAGTCGCTGTAGCCTGCTACCCTTACTATAAGGTCTTTGTGCTGCTCGGGGTTTTTCTGTGCCCTTTTTAGTGTATCGGCACTTACAATATTAAACTGTATATGGTGGCCATCCAGCTTGAAGTAGCTTCTTACAAGCTGAGACAGTCTGTCGATGCCTTCCTCATTCTGCACCAGATCCGGGGTGAATTTGATATTCAAGAGAGTGCCTCCGGTTCTTATGTGATCCATTTTCCCTGCAGATTTTATTACTGCTGTTGGTCCATATATATCAGAGCCTTGAACCGGTGATATGCCTTCCGACTGAGGCTGACCGGATCTTCTTCCATCCGGTGTAGCACCTGTGACAGAGCCGAAGTACACGTGGCAGGTAGTTGGCAGCATATCTATCCGATAGGTCCCGCCTTTTACCGTCTTTCTCCCATTCACTTCGTTGTAATATGCATCGAAGAGCTCCTTCATTATATCATCAGCGTAATCATCATCGTTGCCATACTTTGGGGTATTGTTCATTATAAGCTGTCTCATCCTGTCATTGCCTTCGAAGTTGCTCTTCAAGGCCTCCAGGAACTCAGTCATTTCATATGTTTTATTTTCAAATACATGCTTTTTTATAGAAGCAAAGCTGTCAGTCAAGGTTCCTATTCCCACACCCTGAATGTAGTTGGAGTTGTATCTTGCGCCTCCCGCATTATAATCCTTTCCACTCTTTATGCAGTCGTCAGTCATAATAGAGAGGAAGGGGGAGGGCATCAAGTCGGCGTAAAGCTTTTCTATCACATTGTTTCCTCTGATTTTTATTTCGATAAAATGATGCAGCTGTTTCTTGAAAGCAGTCATTAGCTCTTCATAACTCTTGAATTCATTGGCATTTCCTGTCGCTAGACCTATTTTCTTGCCTGTCCTTGGGTCTATGCCATTATTGAGAGTTATTTCAAGGACTTTTACCAGGTTGAAATAGCCGGTGAGTATATACGCTTCTTTGCCGAAGGCACCTGCCTCGACACAGCCGCTGGTTCCGCCGTCTCGCGCATCTTCTACGCTTTTACCCTGACGTACAAGCTCTTCAACTACAGAGTCAGCGTTGAATATAGAAGGCTGCCCCCAGCCTTTGCTTATTATCCTGCAAGCCCGCTTCAAGAACCTATCTGGATTCTTTTTGCTCAGCTGTATGTTTGAACTGGGCTGCAGCAGACGCATCTCGTCTATAACATCGAGTACCATATAGGTCACGTCGTTGACTCCATCTGAGCCGTCAATCTTCAGACCTCCGCTGTTAATGTTGGCAAAGTCGGTGTAGGTACCGCTCTCCTGAAGGGTTATGCCTACCTTTGGAGGAGCAGGCTGATTGTTGAATTTTACCCAGAAGCACTGGAGCAATTCTTCTGCTGCCTCAGGTGTCAGTGTACCATCTTCCAGACCCTTTTTGTAGAAGGGCTGGAGATGCTGATCCAATCTTCCCGGGTTGTATGCATCCCAAGTGTTAAGCTCAGTAATTACACCAAGGTGTGCGAACCAGTACATCTGCAAAGCCTCTCGGAAATTCCTCGGGGCGTTGGCAGGCACATGGGAGCAGACCTCCGTAATTTGCTCAAGCTCTTTTTTCCTCTCGGGATTGTTTTCCTTCGCTGCCAGCTCAATAGCTTTTTCTGCATGGCGTTTTCCAAAGCTTATAATAGCATCAGCACATATGCTCATCGCTTTTAGTTCTTCCTGCTTATCATAAACATCCATATCATTGACAAAATCAAGAGCTGCAAGCTGGTTTTCTATATCCTTCCTAAAGCCCAGGAAGCCCTTCTTATATATCTTGCCATCTCCGACAGTATGGCCGGGAGCTCTTTGCTCCATAAATTCCGTAAATATTCCGCTGCTATAGCAATCCTGCCATTCCTGGGTCATCTGATCAAACATCAGATCTCTCATGGACTTACCCTTCCAATAGGGTATTATCTCATCCTTTTGTATTTCTTTAGCCTCTTCACTTACTCTGAAGAATATCTTTTGTCTTTTATCTATGACATCGAAGTCCTCGACAGTATGACAGCACAGCTCCGGGTATGTAGGAGTGGCCTTTGGTGAAGGCCCCCTCTCACCCACGATAAGCTCCCCTTCATTGATGCAGATGGTTTTGTTCTCCATCAATGCCTTGAAGGTAAGTGCCCTGAGTACTGGTATAGATACTTTGCCCGCATGCTTTTTATATGTGTCTGTAACTATCTGGGCTCTCTCCAAGGACATGGTCGGCACTGCATCAATGCTCTTCTGCCTTAATATCCTGACTCTATCGTTCATGTGTTACCCTCCAATCTTTACTTTTATTCCATATGCCAAGAACTTGCCTGCAATGGACTCCACATACTCACTGGATGGTACGGGAATGTCCATTAGGCTGTTCTGCTTTCCAAGTCTATTATATTTGTCCGCTGCAATATTATGATAAGGCAAAATATTGACTTGTTCTATTCCTGGGGTGCTTTGTATAACCTCCGCTGTCGCCTTGATATTGCTCTCATCGTCATTGATGCCCGGTATCAGAGGTATTCTTATAAAAATCTTGTTGCCAAGCTGAGATATTGTCTTGAGGTTCTCCAGTATCAGCTTGTTGGATACTCCGGTGTATTTCATATGCTTATCATCATCCATGAGCTTAAGGTCATAAAGGAACAGGTCAGTCAGACCGCTTATCGTTTTTATTGTTTCTGGAGCCCCGTAGCCGCTTGTATCAACTGCTGTATGATATTCCCTTTTCTTGCACTGGGTCAGCAGCTCCAGCAGGAATTCCGGCTGTGAAAGTGGCTCTCCTCCGGAGAAGGTGACACCGCCACCGGATTCGTCATAAAAAATACTATCCTTATCAATCTGATACATAACTTCTTGCACAGCAGCCCACTTTCCTGCAGCTTCCCTTGCTTTTGCGTAGCAGATCTCAGTGCAGCTGCCGCAAGAAGTGCACGTATCTCTATTAAAGTGCAGTGAGCCATCTAACAAGAACAAAGCACCGTGCTTGCAGACCTCCACACACTTGCCGCAGCCTATGCATCTTTTATTGTACAGCATAATCTCAGGGCCAAAAGCCTGGCTCTCGGGGTTGTGGCACCAGATGCAGGAGAGTGGGCAGCCCTTAAGGAAGACTGTTGTGCGGATACCTGGTCCATCATGTATTGAATATTTTTGAATGTTGAATATTCTTCCATTACACAAATTATCACCTCGCTTAGATACCGAATTAATGTAGCAAATAGCATGCCATATTCTCCTATCGCACAAATGCAGTATCTCTGTCATTCGTGTAAACGCAAAAAATAAACGTACCGAAAATGGTACGTTTACGCACTTAATTTAATACGAAGTACCGAAAATGGTACTATTCAATTTCTTTAACAAGCCTTATATTATGCTTTTTAATTTTGTTGTGCATCGTTTGCTTTGGCAGTCCGAGAGTTCTGGCGGCCATGGATATGTTGCCCTTGGAAGCCTTGAGTGCTTTGACCAGCAGGCTTTTCTCATATTTATCAACAGAAGCATTCAAATCTCCCATGGGAGTGTCCAAGGGGAGTGCCTCTGTATCCATGGCTGCAAGCTTCAGCCTTTTATCGAAGTAATACTGAATATCATCAAGGACAATGGTTTCGGTGTCAATTAGGTTCATGGTGCTTTCCACAAGGTGTTCCAGTTCCCTTACGTTTCCCGGCCAGGGGTATTCTTCGAAGACCCTCATAGCCTCCTTGTCAACACCTGCAACCTTTTTTCCCAGCTGTTCATTATTCCGTTCAATGAAATAGCGTACCAGTACGCTTATATCCTCACGCCTTTCCCTTAAAGGCGGCAGCTCCAAATAGATTACATTGAGCCTGTAATAAAGGTCTTCCCGCAGAAGCTTCTTTTCCACCAGCTCAGAGGGAGGCTCATTTGTAGACGCTATTATCCGCACATCCACGTCCTTGGTCTTGGCGGCACCTACTCTTCTTACGACTCCATCCTGGATAACCCTGAGAAGCTTAGCCTGAAGCTCTATGTTAAGAGAATTCACTTCATCCAGGTAAAGGGTGCCCCCATGAGCAAGCTCAAAAAGTCCGGGATTGTCCTTCGCCCCTGTGAAGCTGCCCGCTGCTGTGCCGAAAAGGATTGATTCAAGAAGGCTGAAGGGGAGGGCTGCACAGTTCTGGGCTATAAAGGGTTTGTTTCTTCGCTTGTGGTCTGCATTGTGGATTGCCTGGACTAATAGCTCCTTGCCTGTGCCTGTCTCACCGTACACCAATACCGGGGAATTGCTTTTGGCTATACGCCTTGCCTTTTCCTTAAGCCCCACTATGGGCTCGCTGTTCCCTATTATGTTGTCAAAGGTGTATTTTGCGCCGCTTTCATTGTATTCCTTTTTACCTGTACTGCTTTTATACAGCTGCTCCTGAAGGTGCATAATCTTTTCAGATAAATCTACCACCTGGGTAAGATCCTTGAAGACTTCAAAGCAGCCCACCATTTCTCCATTTTCAAATATGGGGATGGTGGAGGTCACAGTAGAAACCTTTTTGCCCTGATAATTTGTATAATGCTGTATATGTTCAATTATAGGCTTCTTATTATTTATGACACTGTAGAAGGTGCTTGTTTCTTTTGTAAGGTCAGGGAAAACATCAAGTATGTTTTTGCCTATAGCTGTATGGGAGTCGATACCTCCAATATTGGTGGCAGGCTCTTTGTAGAAGGTTATATCAGCTTTTGCATCTGTGACTATGATTCCTTCGTCAAGGTTTAGAAGTATAAGCTCCAGCAGTCTTTTATAGTTCATAATAATGCCCCCATACAAAATAATTCTTATTTATAATGATAAAGAACTCTTGACGGTTAATCAAGGGGGAGTTAAAAGCCTTTAAGGCACTAAATGAAATATGCCTTATAAAAATTAACAAAAGATATATACTAAGGTGAGGTGTTTTTATGCAAGTCGCAATAATTGGAGCGGGATTAGCCGGGCTTTCCTGTGCAATAGTATTAGAAAAGAACGGAATAATCCCCGTAGTTTATGAAAAAACAAATTTCATAGGTGACCGGGAAGCGCATGTAGGAGCTAGCTTAAAGATAGTGGACAGACCTGTTAAGGATATTACCAAATATCTGAAAAAGAGCTTTGATATAGACGTAAAACCTTTGAATACAATAACCAAGCTCACTCACTATGCACCCGCAGCTACTACATCTATCAGTGGAAGCTTCGGCTTGTTTTTCAGGAGAGATAAAGAGGAAACTTCATTAAAAGGTCAGCTTTTTTCCCAGCTCCAGAAAACCGAAATACAGTTCAATATGGATGTTGATTATAAGGTCATATCCAAGGAATTTGATTATGTTGTATTAGCCGATGGTAAGCCGGACATGTCAGAAAAATTAGGATGCTGGACTGACTGGGTAAGGGGGATAATTAAAGGAGCTGTTTTAGAAGGTAACTTTGACCCGCAGGAACTAATTATGTGGCTAAATAAAACATACTGTAAGGCTGGTTACGCCTATCTTACTCCATTTAGTGACAGGAGGGCTTCAATTAGTCTTTATGTTCCTGATATCAGTATTGATGAAATAGATTACTATTGGGACTTATTCTTAAAAGATCTGCATTTTAAGTATGAAATTGTAGAAACCTTCAAGGTAAGACATGGCAGCGGGCATGTGTATCCTCATAAGGTTGATAATATTCTTCTTGCCGGCAGCGTCGGGGGAGCTATTGATCCGTTCCTTGGTTTTGGTATAGTTAAATCTATTACGATGGGCGGCTTAGCTGCAAAATCTATAATAGAAGGCTCTGATTATGAGAAATTGGTAAAGAATATATATAAGCAAAGTCTAAGGCTTTACGAAATAAGAGAGTCTTTTAATATGGCTTCTAATGAAAACTATGATACTATGGTAAAGCTTATAGGAATTCCTGGTGTAAAGCCTATGCTTTATGACGTGCCTATAAATGTATTAAAGCTTGGAAATGTGGGATTGAAATTGAAAAGAAAGATAAAAGGTGAGCGTTTATAGCCCACCTTTTATCTATTAATCAAAAGCTACATATATTTTTCTGCAATCTGGGCCAGAGGACTTCGCTCAACCTTGTTCAAGGTCACATGACCGGTGATAGGGAAGGGCTTCATTTTTTCAATGGTATAAACCAGACCGTTCGATCGGGCATCAACCAGTACATTGTCTATCTGACTGTCTGTTGGGTCGCCCAGAAATACGAACTTGGCTCCGAAGCCTGCACGGGTCAGCATCATCTTGGCAAGATGAGGAGTGATCTCTTGTGCCTCATCTACTATAACAAGGGCATCTGACAATGTCCTTCCTCTCATATACGTAAAGGTCTTGGTTTCGATAATTCCGTGCTGCCGATAGTCGTCTATAAAGGAATCTACTGTAAAGGAAGGTTTGGCAGAGCTGTCTGTCTTGCCTCCCTTTTCCTTACGCCTGTATTTGTTGCCGAATAGATTGTCTACAGCATCGTAGAAGGAGCCCATCCAAGGCTTAAGCTTTTCTTCCTCTGTACCGGGAAGGAAGCCAATATCGTTGCCAGCCGGCACAACCGGTTTTACAAGGACGATCTTTCTGAAAACCTCTTCTTCGATGACCTTCTGGAGAGCAACTGCTGTAGAAAGAATAGTTTTGCCCGAGCCGGCGCCCCCTGCAAGAGTAACAAAATGTATATTGTTATCCATCAGGAGCTCAAAGGCCATTTTCTGCTCCCTGTTTATCGGAACCAGGCCCCAGGCTGAACTATTTGCATATTTTAACGGTACTATCCTTTCACCATTGAAAATGGTGAGAACTTCATGACTTGATGAATCGTTGCTTCTTATATGAATAAACTCATTGGGATATATAGTCTGATCAAGCTGTTTTGGCAGCTTCAGACCGTCCTTGAAAATCTTCTCGATATCTTTGGAGGAGAGCATCAGCTCTGTATAACCGTTGTAAATCGATTCAACAGTAACTTTATCATTTTCATAATCTTGAACTGTTATGCCCAAGCTGTCACCTTTGATAGCCATGTAGACATCTTTAGTGACAAGTATGGTCGGCTGTTCAGTATTCTCCTTCTGGAGATTTTTCGTAAGAGCAAGTATTTTGTTGTCAACCTTGGAAATATCCAAACCATCTGGCAGATCCACGGTATCCAGATGATCCAGTTCAATCTTGAGCATGCCTCCGCCGGGTAAGTTAACTCCTTCACTTAGACTGCCGTATTCACGAAGTTTATTTATTTCTTTTGCAGCACTTCTTGCGTGAAAACCTATCATACCCTCCCTCTTTTTCAGACTATCCAGCTCTTCAACTACCATGATCGGGATTATCACATTGTTATCCTGGAAATTGGAGATACAGTAAGGGTCGTGTACCAGCACATTTGTATCAAGTATAAAGTTTTTTATCATGCATTTACCTCCATATTATACATAGATGCTTCGTGGTATACGGCTCTAATGCTGGGAGTATAAATACCTTGGCGGTTCTCAAGAATGTTATATAATAAATTCTGCCAAAAAGTCTCAAATTCCTGCATGAATCGTACAGAATTTACATAAACATTACATTGGAATGTAAGCTTACATAATATCTTTTTTGCTTCTTATAGATTATAATAGTTTTTTAGGCAGAATTACTAAATTTAGGAACTCAAATAGAACATCTGCGTATATTGAACTAGACATATGTACAAGGGGTGAAAGGTTAAAGAAGGCACATATAAAAATATTGGGTTAATACTTTATATGCATGGGAATTGTTTTTGAGCATAGTTCTTTGGAAAAACACCAGATTCTACAGCAAATATAAGAGGAGGTTATAGCTATGGATATGCATTCGGTTTTTATTGCTTTTGGGATGACACTTATTGCGGGCATTTCCACGGGTTTAGGAAGTCTTATTGCTCTTCTTACAAAAAAGACAAATACAAAACTCATATCTGCGGTCTTGGGTTTCTCCGCAGGAGTAATGATATATGTATCACTGGTAGATTTGTTTCCTCAGGCCAATAAGATGCTGACAGCATCAATGGGGAAGGTCACAGGCAGTTGGATAACGGTAGCATCCTTTTTCGGAGGTATATTATTAATTGCATTAATAGATAAGCTTATACCATCTTTTGAAAACCCTCATGAGACGAGAAGGGTGGAAGAAATGAGCGAATATAGCGATATGAAGCCGAACAGTATGAAGAGCCTAATGAAAATGGGTGTCTTTACAGCTGTAGCAATTGCAGTCCACAACTTCCCTGAAGGGATAGCCACCTTTATTGCGGCACTAAAGGATCCCCAGCTTGGCATAGCAATAACAATAGCAATAGCAATACACAATATACCTGAGGGTATTGCCGTATCTGTGCCGATTTACTGCGCTACAGGAAGCAGGCGCAAAGCATTTGTTTACTCCCTGCTGTCAGGTTTTTCTGAGCCTCTTGGTGCTCTTCTGGCTTATTTATTCCTGATGCCAATATTGAACGATCAGGTATTTGGAAGTATGTTTGCTGTTGTAGCAGGCATTATGGTATTCATATCCCTGGATGAACTGCTGCCTACTGCAAGAGAATATGGCGAGCCCCATTTGGCCACATATGGTCTTGTGGCAGGTATGGCGGTAATGGCAGTAAGCTTACTGCTGTTTATTTAGCATGAAGAATTGATGGAGCGGGGGTGCAAGGCTCTCGTTATTTTTTTCAATCTGTATTGACTGACAGTCAGTCGGTATGGTAATATGAGATTATACAAATGGAGGTGATTGTTTTGGCGAGAATAACAAAGAATCCTGAAGAACGTAAGGCGGAGATTATGAATACTGCTGAAGTTCTGTTTTCTGAAAAGGGCTTCCGAAATGTAGCTGTCAGCGATATCGTTAAAAAAGTTGGGGTGGCACAAGGAACCTTTTATTATTACTTCAAATCCAAAGAAGATCTGTTGAATCAAACTCTGGAGAGGCAGCTTGACGGCATAATGCAAACCGTGAGCTCAATAGCTGAAGGATCCGAGCTGGATGCACTGCAAAAGCTTCAAAGCATGCTGAAGATAGTCTTGCTTTCAGGCCTTGGGAGACAAAATATGACGGAACACATGGATAACAATCAGGATAATGAGATGCACAGCAGACTTGAAGAAAAGTTTCACGGTAAGTTTTATCCTGTACTGCTTTATGTAATTGAACAGGGCATAAAAGAAGGATATTTTGAATTGAATTCATATAAAGAGGTGACTCAGATACTTCTCTTGGGAATACAAGGCTACATGCATGCGATTTACCCATTATTAAAGGATAGGGAGACTGTAAACGAGAAGATGAAGGCCATAGAAGAGGTAATCGTGAATGTGTTGGGTTTGAAAAAAGGGAGTATACATATAACATTGGAATAGGGGAGATATTATGAAAAATCAAAAAATTAGAAGGTTCATACTGCTATTATCATTTATTTTACTGCCTGCAACCTTGAATTATTTCTCGCCATACTTAATAATAGAGGGGCTGTTCGAAAAGGTGATAGGCGGCGCCTTTGTCATATGGCTGTTGTTCTTATTGAGCTCATTGGTGTTTGGGAGAGCAGCATGTTCGTATGTATGCCCATATGGAGGGCTGCAAATGCTAATTGATAAGTTTCACGGCAAGAGTCTGAAGCAAATAGCATGGCTCAGGTGGTTCAAATATGGATTGGGAGTTATCTGGATATCAGCGATTATCGTACCTTTAGTATTGGTAGGAGGGCAGAAGCAGTTCAATATGCTTTATATGACTGAGAATTTTGTCTCGGTGGATCATTGGGGCAAGCTGATATTTTACTATATGCTTATAACAATTCTTGCAATTATGCCTTTTATTTTAGGTAAAAGGGCAGTCTGCCACTATTTATGCCCAATGTCAATTTTAACTATCACCGGCAGCAAGCTCTCTAACTGTTTGAACACACCCTCTCTTCACCTGACAGTAAGGAAGGATAAGTGCATCAAGTGCGGAAAGTGCAACAAAGCTTGTCCAATGAGTCTGGATGTAATGGGAATGGTTCAAAAAGGCAACATGAGAAACACCGAGTGTATATTATGCGGAGAGTGCTGCAGTGCTTGTGGCTGTGGTGTTCTTAGAAGAGAATTCGGCAGCAGAACAACAGTAAAAATTGGAGAAAACGAGAAGCTCGGCGCAGAGGTATAAAAGTCCCTGATTAATGGTATTATATTGCTGTAAAAGGCTTAAAAATAAAGAAGTTCCAAAATTTACGATTGACAAAAAGTTCATTTCGATATAATATTTTAATGTGACAAATGCACCTATAGCTCAGCAGGATAGAGCGACGGTTTCCTAAACCGCAGGTCGTGGGTTCGACTCCCTCTAGGTGCACCATATTGAAAGTTTAACACCATATCAGCTATGGTGTTTTTTATTTTAGAGACCGTAAATAATTTTGTGGGTAGGAAAGGACAGCGTCCTTTCTAGACAAGATTCGCCCGTATTTAGTTAGTTCTATTTTGTCAGAATCGCTCAATTTTATGTATGAAATTGGACGGTTCTGGCAATAATTTTATTAGACAAGATTATAAAAAAGACTCCGATAGAAGGCATGGGCGTCTGGCTGCTCGGCCTTTTATCATTTATGGCTATCTAAATATACTGAGTTACCTGATCTTCGAACATAATCATCAGATGATTCAAAACCTGGTCCCAGTCCCGGTATCTTTGGGTCCATTTTTTGAGGACGTTCCTGCTTGATAAATAAAGCATTTTTTCTAAGGCTGAGTCTGATGGAAAGACAGTCTTTGTCTTCGTTACCTTCCTGAATTGCCTATGTAAGCTTTCAATTATGCTGGTTGTGTAAATCATTTTACTGATACCCTCAGGGTACTTGAAGAATGGACTTAGAACATCCCAATTAGCCTCCCAGTTCCTTGTAGCATAAGGATATTGCTTGCCCCATTTACTGTTTACTTCACTCAGCTTCATTAAAGCAACCTCCTCATTTACAGCGGTATATACTGCTTTAAAATCCCTGGCAATTCTTTAAGATGTTTGTAGGATACATACTTGAAAGAGTTTCTAAGCTGGTGAATAATGCACCTTTGTATCTCGGCTTTTGGATATGCTGCCTGTATAGCTTCCTTAAGGCCACTCAGTCCATCAACGCTGAATATCAGTACATCTTGTACGCCTCTGTTCTTAAGCTCTGTCAAAACTCCAAGCCAAAACTTTGAGGATTCATTTTCTCCTATCCATACGCCCAATATGTCTTTATTCCCTTCCAGGTCGATGCCTAATACCACATATGCAGCTCTGTTTAGAATATGTCCGTCCTCTCTAACCTTGTAATGTATGGCATCCATGAATATGAATGGGTACATGGGTTCAAGAGCTCTATTCTGCCATTCTTTTATTTCAGGGACAAGCCTTTCTGTGATTTTGCTGACCATTTCGGCAGATACTTCAATGCCCTATAGATCTTTGATTTGATCATGAATATCTCTTGTAGACATTCCGCGGGAGTAGAGGGAAATTATCTTTTCCTCCAAGCAGGATATATCCCTTTTGTATTTAGGAACTATTTTGGGCTCAAAATCGCCTTTTCGATCTCTGGGAATATTCAGTTCAAACTCTCCAAATTGGCTTTTTACAGTCTTTTGAGAGTGCCCATTACGCTCATTATCATCTCAATCAACTTCTCGTTCTTAGGATACCCAATCGATACATCAAGCTCAGCTTCCAGCATTTCCTGGATAGTGTCTTTAAACAAATCTTTTAGATAGCCATAGATGTCACCTACGTTTTGAAATTGGTTCTCCTTAATCATTTCCTTGGTAAAATTCTTTTGTATTGCGGTGCTCATAAAAAAGACTCCTTTCTGGCTTATATTTGATTCTTGCCAGAAAGGAGTTAACTTTTTCATTCACCCACAGAATTATTTACATTACCGTGAAAATTACTTTTTTACCATTTATATACATAAAACAACACTTTATATACTAAAAATTGACAATTAAATACCCTAAACATATTATTATCTACAGGGATGTAAAAAATGTTATTTAGTTATATTCAAATTTATATTTGTTGTTTATATAACTTATTTTATTTTACCTCTAATAAAATTATCTATCATTTTGATATCCGCTAAATCTTTTTCGCGCCCTAATTCAATTTTTTGTTTTTTTATACTCTCTAAGCTACCGACTGGGAAGCAATTAATATATTCAATATGATCAACATTCCAATTTTCAAATACTTCTATAATATTATTAATTTTAAGGCTTCTTGAGTTATTACTAGATATTTTAACTTTGTGCCTCTGTAATATAAGTTGCTCGAATAACTCATTGGTACAGCCTATATCAATGTCCCTGGTTTCATCTTTTACACCATGTATTACTAATCCAGCACCCGCTGTTATCCAATATTCATCTATTGGTAAATTTAATTTATCCATAATATCAAATATTGACTCTCTATTAAGCATGAAAGACCCCTCCAAAATATTAAATAAAGGAATGCTAAAGTTCCAAATACTTAGACTGTTTTTATAATTATGCCTATCCAATATTGAATACATAACTAAACAATTGAATAAATAGGTAAACTACCATCATAATAACAAATTATAGTTTGTATTTCCACTTATGTTTATCAAAACATTATTGTAATTAATGAATGTATAGAAAATGAATACCGGAGAAATAGTTGTGATTCTAAATAACTTTCAAGATTATAAAAAAAGCTGAGAATATCCTTTAATAAGTATATTCATTATAAAGATTAATACTCAATATATTTTTCAATTTATTAATATTGAAAGTTATTAAATAAGAAAACAAAAATGTAATAAACAAAACGACTTAAATGAAGGGAGAAAAGAATGGAAGACTATAATAATAACTCATCACCATTAAGTGTATGTTGGAATATCACATCGGTTTGTAATGACAACTGTGAGTTTTGTTATCGTAACTCTAATTCCAAGATATTAAGTTTAGAAGAAAATAAAACTATTTTAAGAAAATTAATAAAAAGCGGAGTAAAAAAAATATCGTTGATTGGAGGAGAACCATTATTATATGATGGGCTCTTTGATTTAATAATGTTAGCACATGAAGCAGGAGTGGTAACATCCCTTACTACGAATGGGATTCTTTTAGATAAAGAAATACTAACAATTCTAGATAAGTGTCTTGATTGGTTGACTTTGTCTCTAGATGCATCTAATGAGCAACTACAGACAAGGCTAACTCGTAATGAGAATCATTTTGAGAAAAATATTTCACTTCTTGAAATTATTAAAAGTAATAATTACTCAGTTAATATAAAAATTAATACCCTGGTAACAAAGATAAACAAACACGACGTTCCGAATATTACCAATATAATAAGAGAATATAATGTGAAAAGGTGGAAAATATTTAGGTTTTTCCCAATTAGAGGACAAGCTATCGAGAATATCAGTAAATTTAATATTACAGATGATGATTATAATAGAATGAGAAAAGAAGTAACGTTAATGAGAAGGTTCATCAAGGGATGTAATATATGCTTTGCTGATAAAGATACACTAAAGGACTCTTATTTTTTACTGTTCTCTGATGGAACCGTAATGAACTCATGCAACGAACAAGATGTTATTGTCGGTAATTTATTAAGCGACGAGATAGCTGACATTTGGAGCAAAGAGTATTTTAACAAGAGCAGACACATAGAAGTGCATGACTGGCTAATAAATGAATGATAATTTAAATTGATAGAAAGTGAGAGAGCAAATATGGAAGTATTATCCCCAGCTGGTGATATGAATCAATTAATTGCAGGAGTGAAAGCTGGCTGTGATGCTGTTTATGGCGGACTTAAGCTTTGGAATGCAAGAAATAGAGCCAAAAATTTTACAATAGAAGAATACATTGATGCAGTGTCATATTGTAAAGAAAATAATGTTAAATTTTATCTTACTATCAATACTCTAATGTATGATAATGAAATAGATGAAATCATGAATGTATTAAAAGACGAGGAATTTATCTTGCCAGACGCTGTGATTGCATCAGACTTTGGACTTATAAAGGTTTTAACAAAGGAACTACCTCATTTGCATATACATGCATCAACACAGTTTGGTGCGCATTGTTTAGATGATATTACTTTCTTAGAAAAGCTCGGTATTAAGCGAATAATATTGTCTCGAGAACTTCTTATGGATGAAATTAAATATCTTAAGTGCAATACTAGAAGTCAACTTGAAGTATTTGTATGGGGTGTGCAATGTATAGGTTTTTCAGGGATTTGTTATTGGGGATCTCTAGTTTTTGGCGGCAGTGGTAGTAGGGGTAAATGTCTTGCTCTTTGTAGAGATATATATAGTTTTAATAATAGAAAATGCAACTTTTTTTACTCTAAAGATTTAAAGGCTTTTTGTAAAGCACATGATTTGAATGAAATAGGAATTGATAGTATAAAAATTGAAGGTAGAAGAAGCCGTGATTATTCAGAAATCTATAATACAGTATCCGGTTTTAAAGAAGCATTAAATGCAAATTATCAGAGCGAAAACGTGGAAGTAAAGAACCCGTATTGCGGTTATCTAGAAAATAAGCTACCAGTAGAAGGTCTAATAGAATTATGTAATGAAAGAAACATTGTCAGAAATATTCCATTTAGAGAAGTTGGACAACTTGATTTGATAGTTGTATCTAATGAACTAGGTGAACCAGGGTATATAAATGCAAGTGAATTAAATAAGAATGTAGGTACAGTAGGATTTGTAAAGAGTCGGATAACAAATAAGATTGTTCGAGGTAAAAGGAATTTTTCTATAAATATTATGAGTAATCAAGAGGATATTATAAATTGTATTTATGTAATTGGAAACAAGGGAGAAGGGAAGATGTTTAGTTTGAAAACTGATCATGATTTAATTCAGAGTGATATCTATATTATTTATAGAGATATTTTAGATTCTCTGAATGGTAATACATTATCAGAACTGACTTTCCCCAAAACAATCGATTATAAGCTGAAATTTAATAAGAATGATTATGACCTTGTTATGAACTATATAAAAGAAAAATCAGCGATACCCAATATACATATAGAAAGAAATTCTATTAGTGAAAAAAAATATAATATTCTAAATGATGCCATATCGATAGAAGTAAATGATATAAACATGATTGCAGCATTGGATAAAGCTGGGGTTAACAGGATTATATATAATATTAATAATATTGATGAATTAAGTATTGTTCTTGAACAGTATGGAACTTATCAAAATATCATATATAAGCTACCATATTTTGACTGGAAATCAGTAGGGGTAAAGCACCTTGCAAATCTGCTGAATAATCAAAATATAATGATTACACGGTTGTCGCAAATATCCATATTAGAATATGGGAAATTCAAATCTATGGAAGCAGATTATACTGTCCACTGCTGGAATAAAAGAACCATTAATTCCTTGATGGAATATGGAATAAATAGAATTACGTTATCACCAGAGATTTCCTTCGAAGATGCTATAAAAGTTTTTAGTGATGTGAATATAAAATTAGAAATCATATTTGCTGGACATATACCACTTGCATATACACGACATTGTTTTGCTGAGAGTTTAAATTGTAATGCTGAGTGTAATAAAATAAAAGAACTAATTAATATTGATAAAGATATGAAGTTTATGATTAGATGCAGACAAAGTCACAGAGAAATATTTTATGAAAACCCCATTTTAGTGGATGTTAAAAACATAAGCACTTTACCAAATGGAACTACTTTTCGCTATATATGTAATATGCATAATCTTGAAGAATTATTAAATAACATTCAAATAATGAAAAATGATCAACATTACTATGAGAAACTATTGCAAACAACGCTTTGGAGGAATAGCTATGTTGGTAATTTAAAGGAGAGTGTAAGGTAAATGAGAAAAAAAAGTGAGTGGGGTAGTTCGCCGACCAGAATTTACAGGATTCTAAATAGATTAGAGAAGGAAAAAGATAGCTTTACTACATGCATTGTTGGTTGCTCAGACGGCAAATTTGTTTTACCTTTCGCTCGGAAGAAACATTTTATAGTAGGATATGACATTGATAGAATTGCGCTATATGGTGGAAAAAAATTATTCCCAATAAAAAGAGATATTACCAAAAAATATGAATTTGAATCTACTGAAGGAATTGTTGGAAATAAAATTACTTCGTATAAAATACCAACAGAAGAAAGAGATATGACAGGTCTATTGCAGAAGATAAAGAAAGATGGGTTAGAAAAGTATGTAGAGATAAGATTATTAGATTTCTTTAAAAGCGAAGTTGATAAAAAATATGATTTAGTCTTTACAAGTTGTTCGTTACATTATAAAAATAATAATGCATTTTCGCTTGAGCAATTGATTAATAAATTAAAAGATGCAGTAGAAGTAGACGGGTATTTATATATAGACTATATGATGACTCTCTTTGATTATCCTACTTTTGAATCAGATTTATTCTGTAAACCGGAACAGATGAAAAGCTTTTTTGTAGATGAAGATTGGAAAGTTGAATATTATAGAGAAATGAAGAAACCAGTATTTGAAGCTGCTCATGTGGATTGTGTTTATGACCACTTTCACAGGTTTGGGTACTTGCTAGCTAAGAGGCTTAAATAAGAGTTATATCCAGCTATAGCTTCCGTATGATACCTTTTGCATATTAATATAAGATACTAAACTTTATAAAGCCTAGTTACTAATAACAGCATAAGAATTATTCTGCTGATAAGGAGCAATATTATGAATAATAAAAATTTACTTATCCTTTCTTTTGCTAGACATAGGGAATTTGCTCTAAAAACTTTACTAAGAAAAGGCATTAGAATTCTTACCATCGATAATGTTTTCAATAGTAAAGTTGAGGTAGCCGATTATGTATACTATATAAATAATAGAAGAGATTCGTCAGAGATGTTTCAAGCTGCTGTGGATTTTTACAAAAAAAGGAAGTTTGATGGTGTTTTTTCTTTCCTTGATAGTAGCACCATTACACTTGGCATGTTAAGTGATTATTTTGAGCTTAGTTATTTTAGTGAATCTGTTGGAAGAATATTATCAGACAAATATGAAGTAAGGAAGTTCTTGCAAAAGATTGGTGCAAATAGACTTTTGTTTTTTAGTGTAAAGTCTGAAGCTGAGCTATATAAAGCTGCTGAAACTATAGGATTCCCTTTTGTATTGAAGCCAAGATGTAGAAGTGCTGGAGAGGGAGTAGTAGTTATAAATAATAAACAAGAAATGTTATCTTCATATAAGCAAGTACTGCAAGCTGCTAAATCTCAAGACCTAATTGCTGAGGAATACATTTGCGGAGATGAGTACTGTGCTGAGACTCTTATTTATAATGGTGAAGTTTATGTATTAGCAGTAACAAAGAAGTATGTAACACATGATAGGTATTGCATAGAGTATATTGAATTAACACCAGCTCCAATTCAAACTAATTTATGGAATAAGATTAGTGATTTCGTGAGGCATACTATTTCTGAATTTGGCATACAGAATGCTGTATTGCATATAGAACTAAAAGTCAATCAAAGCGATGAAGTCAGGCTAATTGAAATAAATCCAAGACCCGCTGGGAATAACATTATTGAATCTATATATAAAACTAAACAATTAAATCTATATGACTATGCATACGATATTGCCCTTAAAAAACCTATAGATGTTAATAAGCTAAAGCAACAAATGGACAAGCCATTTATTAGATATGCTCTAACTTACGATTTTCTAAATCCAACGTGTGAAGGAAAAATCAAAGAAATAAGTGGAATTAGGGATGCAATTTCAATGTTGGAACATGATTGTGAAAAGTTAACACTGAAATATAAAGTAGGAGACCTTCTGCCATTACCTAAGTCAAACAACGAAGTCAGGGGTTCAATATACCTTGTAGATAAAGATTACCACAGGATTATTAAAAGATCAGAGGAGATTGAAAACGTACTCCATTTTGAATTAGAATAAGCTGAAAATAATTATAAGAGTTACTATTTGCATAAATCGATAGTAATTTTAAACTATTAGGTTTGTATTGGTTTACAGCTATATTATAAATATTTTTATTAAGAGGGATTACGATGATTGAAAAATTAGAAAATTTACGAAAAGAAATTGACAAAATTAATGTTAATTTACTAGATTTACTAAATAAAAGAACCGAGTTAGTGCAAGAAATTAGCACTTTGAAAGATGGGCTCAATAGTGAATACTTTGACCCTGTAAGAGAAAAGCAAATGCTAGATAACATTATAGGGCAAAATAGAGGACCTCTGCAAAACGAATCTGTCAGAACGATTTTCTATAATATATTTAGAACATCACTTAATATTATGGGATCTGTAAAAGAAAAGAGACTACTTGTTGGTGCAGGTAGTGATATTGCATTTGAGAGAATTAATGAAATGTTCGATTTACCCATTAATAGCAAAGTCATAATAGCAGGACCATGTGCTGTGGAAGAATTTGAACAACTAGATCAAATTGCTCAATTAATTAAGAGTAAAGGCCTAAAATTTTTAAGGGGAGGTGCATATAAGCCCAGAACATCGCCCTATGATTTTCAAGGGAAAAGGGAAAATGGGGTAAGAATGTTATATGAGGTAGGAAGAAAATATGATCTGAAAACTGTGACAGAGGTTGTAGATACAAGAGATGTTGAACTTGTATCTAAACATGTTGACATTTTACAGATTGGTGCGAGAAATATGACAAATTTTGAGCTTCTTAAAGAAGTAGGAAAGATTAATAAGCCAGTAATATTGAAGCGAGGAATGAATGCAAAAATTGATGAATTTATATTTGCAGCTGAATATATTGCTCTTCAAGGTAATAGAAAAATAATACTTTGCGAACGAGGAATCAGGACTTTTGAAACCAAAACACGGAATACACTTGATATCAGTAGTATTCCTATACTAAAAAAAGAAACAAATCTTCCAGTAATAGTAGATTTAAGCCACTCTTTAGGACGAAAAGATATAATAAATGATGTCGCCAAAGCCGTTGTTGCTGTTGGAGCAGAAGGTATAATGGTTGAGGTTCATCCATATCCACATCTTGCTTTATCTGATGCAGAACAACAATTAAATCCAGAAGAATTTTTAAGCTTACTTAAGCTTATTTGATTTTATATTTCACTAATATTAGAAGCTGCGATATATTGTGCTAGTTAATAGATTCTGTACAGCAATCATATTGGGAGGGAATACAATGACAAAAGGATTCATAGAAACGGAAATAAAGATTCTTAATATAGATGTTAACTTTGTAATAAGTAGACTTCAAAAGGTAGGAGCAGTTTTTATAGAAGAAAATATACAGAAGATATATACATATGATGTAAATCCAATATCAACTACTTATAAGAGTTTACTTTTTGAGCTAAACGAAAAAAGATACAATATTAAAAATGAAGATATCTTATTAAAAAGAATCAATGCAGTATTTTCAGATATGGATCATATTATCAACGATAAAGATAGAGAAAAGTTTTATAAAATTACTAATTATTTTAGTATGCAGGAGTTTTCTAAAAGCATAAAAAAGATTGATAGTTCAATTATTAAGTTATTGAACGAAGACAGTCTAATCTCAATTATTAACTCATATTATATCAATCCTGGTAAATGGATTAGATTAAGGGAAACTGGTAATGAAGTAACAATAACAGTAAAGCAAAAAATAGGTAATAATAAAGTAAATAGTGACAATAAATATCAAATCGATAGCATAAGGGAGATTGAAGTTAAAGTTGATAGTCTTGAGAAAGGCAATTTGCTATTATCAGAGTTAGGCTTCTTCTATAGAAATTATCAAGAAAAGAAGCGAATTAGCTATTTATACAAAGATAAAATAAGTATTGATATCGACTTCTGGCCTTTTATTCCGCCATATATAGAAATTGAGGGTGAGAATAAAGATGAAATATACGAAGTAGCGAGAATGCTTGGATATGGAAATGATGAAATAAAAGTGATGAATACTGATGAAGTATATTTAATTTATGGTATTAATATTTATGATTATAAAGAACTTAAGTTGGATAGACCTCTTATGCAATTATAATTATTCGTTTACTGTTCTAATATCATTACAGAAAAATGCACTTATTTATACAAGTTACTATTCAACTAGATAGTTTGATAAAATTATATGGGATATTATAACTTATTGTAACTATAGTTATGTTGAAGCTTAGGAGTGAACTGTAAAGTATGAGACTTGAAGTGGGGGAGAGAATAATGACGGAAAAAAGATTAATTTTAGTCGGAAGTGGTTCTAGAAGGTATAGGAGTTATATTGTTGATGCGGCTGTGTCTATGGGAATCAAAATCACACTGCTTACTGATAAAGTTGTTAGATGGGAAAAAGATCTCTGTGATAATATACTATTCGTTAATATTAGAGATGCTGAAGCTATGCAACAAAGACTTTATGAATTAATGGGAGCTATTAAGTTTGACGGTATAATTACATATGACGAAGAATTGGTAATACCGACAGCGGAGTTAGCCCAGAGGCTAGGACTCCGATATATAAAACCCGAAACCGCTGTTGCAGCAAGAAATAAATATGTAATGCGTTCTAAGTTAAAGGAAAACAGAATTAGAGTACCTGAATTCGTAAAAATTAGTGATGTTGAAGATTTTAAAAAAGCAATTTCAATAATGAATTTTCCAGTAGTAATAAAACCAATTGACGGTCATAGTAGCATTGGCGTTATCAAAATAGAAACAAAGGAAGTTGCCTATAGAGTATTTGAAAATGTAACACATATAAAAATAAATGGGAGAAGTCAAAACACATTCATTCTTGAGGAATACGTTAAGGGAAAAGAAATAAGTGTAGAATCTTTGGTATATGAAAATGAAATACTTCATTTTGGGATTACACAAAAGTATACTAGCTCAGAACCATATTTCGAAGAAATAGGCCATTCTTTTCCGGCAAATATATCTCAAAGTTTAAGAGATGAGATAATAAGTATTGTAGAAAAAGGAATTAGGGCACTCGGAATTAATATTGGGGCAACACACACAGAATTGAGATTAACGAGTGAAGGACCAGTAATTATAGAAATTGGAGCTCGATTAGGAGGAGATAGAATACCTTATCTTGTTTATCTTGCAACTGGTGCAAATATGGCTCAAGAAACTATCAAAGTTGCATTGGGGATAAAACCCAGTATAGACATTCTATATAATCGCGGTGCGGCAATACGATTCATCATTCCGTATAAGTGTGGAGAAATAGTTGAATATCCTAATCTTGACAAAGCATCAAACTATCCCGGAATATGTGAAGTTAGTTTCAAGGAGCAGGTTGGTCAAATAAAATTGCCACCAGAAGGGTTTTTTACACGTTTTGGGTTTGTTATAGCTATAGCAGATCAAGCAAATGAGGCATATCAGAAAGCCTGTGAAGCAGAAAAACTCATAGTTATTAATATACAATAAGGGGGGGCAACTTTCTGAATTATTTCAGAATAAAAGTATGATTGCGATTAATGTAGATAACATAACTAGGAAGTATAAAAGTACAAATATATGGGGGCAACTAAAAAGTGAACACATAGCCGTTGATAATGTTTCTTTTGATATAAAGAAGGGAGAACTATTTGGCCTATTAGGCCCAAATGGTGCGGGTAAAACTACTATCATAAAAATGCTTACAACTCTACTTTTGCCAACATCAGGAACAGCACACATCATGAATTATGATATTCGGAAAGATATGCAAAGAATAAGGGCTATTATTAATTTTACTTTTGGAGGAGATAGAGGGTTATATTGGAGACTTTCTGCTAGGGATAATCTTAGATATTTTGCTGATTTATATAATGTTGAACGAGGTATTGCTGATAAAAGAATAAATGAGATATTAGAGCTTATTGGAATGACAAAATGGGCAGATGATAGAGTAGAAAATTACTCTAAAGGAATGAAGCAACGGTTACACATAGGAAAAGTATTGATAAATAATCCGGATATTATTTTTTTTGACGAACCAACATTAGGGTTAGACCCTGTTGGTGCTAAGGATCTAAGAAAAATAATTGTAGATCTACTAGAATTAGATAAAACAATACTTCTTACAACTCATTATATGTTCGAAGCAGACATGCTGTGTAATAGGGTGGCTATTATAAATCACGGAAAAATTATTGCAAATGATAGGCCAGGGGAATTGAAGAAGTTGCTTAAGGATGATGTAGTGTTAGAAATTGAAGTATATGGAGCTACAAAAGAGAGACTAGATGATATAAAAAAACTTGAATGTGTTGAAAGTCTAAATGTAAAGCAAGTGGAACAAAGTCAATTAATTCAAATACAACTTAAAGAAAATAATGAAATCATCAATCAAATTCTGAACATCCTTAACGATGTTCAGATAAAAGAAATTAGAAACAGAAAACCTACACTGGAAGATGTTTATATTAAACTAGTAGGTGGGATAAATGAATAAAATAATTCATATTGCAAAAATTCAACTTGTTATGAGAACAACAAGTCAACTTTGGCGTTTCATAATTTTTATTCAACCGATTTTATATTTAATGATGACATTATTTATGATGAATGGATCAATGAGAACCCAATATAGCATGGATGCAGTATTAGGTGCAGGAATGATGGGCACATGGAGTTCAATTCTTTTTTCTTCAGGCTCAGATATTGATAGGGAACGAAGATGGGGAACACTCGAAATGATTGTTGGGTGTCCTACTCCCTTATCGAGTATAATAATGGGAAAAGCATTAACAAATAGCTTAGTGGGGCTATTTTCAATGGGATTATCATATATTACTGCACTATTATTGTTTAGACAACAATTAGTAATCAAACATCCATGTTTATTCATGTTAGTGCTTATTTTGATTATAATATCTGTAGCAGCGAAAGGTATGATAATATGTACTTTATTTACTCTTTCGCGTGCAGTTAGAGGGTTATTAAACGTTATGGAAAATCCTATATTTTTGTTAAGTGGCTTAATGTTCCCGATAGTTATACTTCCATTATGGACAAGACCATTATCCTATATTTTAAGTTTAACTTGGGGGATGGATGCATTGCGCATGGTCAGTTCTGGTACTTTTAGTTATAAGCATTTCCTTTTTTCACTTGTTATACTATTGATTTTAACATTCTTATATTTGCTGCTGTCATTGTGGCTTTTTCAAATTATTGAAAAGAAGAGTAGAAAAGAAGCGACATTAGGGGTGTATTAATGAATTACGAATATTTATTTAAAAAGGAAGATTACAAAGTAACGATATTTCATAAATTAGAATTCTTCTTTAGAGGAGCTATATATTCTTATAAATCACTTTTTGCATGGTTGGTTCCAAAGGTGTACATTTTAACAAAAGTCATTGGTCCTATATTTCAAATTCTTTTCTTTACATTCTTAGGGCAATATTATGCTAAAGAATTAGGAAGAGAATTCTTTATTATTGGTAATGCAGTTCAAATTTCCGCATTGAGTTCAATTAATGGTGTTGCTATGACAATTGTGTCTGAGAGAACTGAAGGTACTTTGTTACAGCTACTTGGTACACCGGCATCAAGAGCAAGAATATTTGTCAGTAGGTCATTAATGCATATCATTGATGGATTACTTACTGTTATAATAGGTTTTATATTTAGTTATTTATTTTTGGGAATAAGTTTTAAGAATACAAATTATATTTTATTAGTAGTAACTCTTTTGATAGCTGTATTTTCAACTTCAGGTTTAGGAATGCTTATAGGAAGTATCGGATTAGCTATTAGAGAGATTAATTTATTATCAAATCTTACATATTTTATACTACTAATATTTTGTGGTATTAATTATCCAGTTACAAATCTTCCTTCGTTTATGCAAGGTATTTCAAATTTATTACCCCTGACAAAAGGGGTTGAAGCAGTTCGGATGATTTTACAGGGAGCTAATTTTACAACAGTTGCGCCCTATTTGTATCATGAAATAATTATTGGAGTATTTTACACTTTAATAGGTTTGATTTTATTTAAATGCTTAGATTATTATTCAAGGTACAGCGGTACTTTAGATTTTGATTAAAAATCGGCTTAAATGAGCTTATAACTATCAATAATCGAAAAGGCATTACTATTTATGTGAATTCTATAATATATAACTCAGAAATGTCATAAATTTATTAGTTTTCAATATACAGTATAAATCAATCAAACAAGGAATTAAAAGATATTTGGAATTATTGATGATTATATCTCTTTTGCATTCTCTACTAGATACAGTCATAACTTTATGGAGATAATTTCCGTTTTAAGATCAGACAGAAGACAAAGTATAAAATATTTAGAGAATCCTTGAATACAAAAAGGATTCTCTTTGTTTTTGTCGAATATATACAGTGAAGTATTGAAATGGTGGTGTTTTAGATGTTAACAAAGGATAAAAGTGATATGCGTAGCCAAATTGAAATACTGTCTCTTGATCAGTTGGTGCCTGAGAATCATTTGGTTCGGAAGCTAGAAGTGGCAAAAATTTCGATTTCATATATGACCTTGTAATTGATAAATACTGTACAGATAATGGTCGACCAAGCATTGACCCTGTAGTGCTTTTTAAGATTGTATTGGTTCAGTATACTTTCGGAATCAAATCGATGCGTCAGACAATCTCTGAAATACAAACAAACAATGCATATCGCTGGTTTATCGGTTATGGACTTAGTAAGCAGATTCCTCACCTCACAACCTTTGGTAAGAACTATGTAAGAAGGTTCAAGGACACGGATATATTTGAACAAGTATTCGTGAGGGTTTTGGAAGAAGCAGTGAATGCTGGATTAATAAAGGGTGATGCTGTTTTCATAGACGCAACCCATGTAAAAGCAAATGCTAATAAAAAGAAATATGATAAAGTTAAGCTAGAGAAAGAATATAAATCAGATCCTCTGATATGTAAGAGCTGCCCATACCTAAATATATGTACAGGCAGTAAAGACTGCACTAAGCTTGTAAGCCGTCATATCTGGGCACGTTATATGGAAGAAGCAGAACACCTAAGACATACTGATCTTAACAAAGAAATATATGCACGTCGCAAAGAAACTATTGAAAGGGTCTTTGCTGATATGAAAGAAAAGCATGGCATGCGTTGGACAACCCTGCGAGGATTAGAGCGGGTATCTGCACAAGCGATGCTTGTTGCTGCATGCATGAACTAAAAAAAGATGGCAAACTGGTTGTGAGGTCCGGAAAAACCGGACCCAAACCCTCTGATTTGCTTCAAAAGTTGCATAATTTCATGAAAAAACACGGTTTTCTCTATTGCGGGAAACCGTGTTTGTCTGCAAACTGAAGTACTGCAAGAGATTGCAGTACTTTTGTTTTTTGTACTAAAATATAAATTAGCAGAAGTTGCCATAGTCATGCATAGAAACTTTCCAAAGAAGAATCATGTGCTTTGGCACTGAAGAATGTCATTTTATCTCGGAATAGGAGATGGTACTGCTGCAAAAACATAAGTCTAAGTAATATTATCGGAATCAATCGAATTATGTATACAGAAACCGGTTTCCGTATTGTGAAAATAATACCAAATAAAGTGACTGTATGAAAGTTAAAAAAATTAGGTAAAAAGATAATTTATTAAGCAATTTTGTATAAAATTGGAATAATTACTTGAGATGTATTTGAAAACAATGTTGCAGTTACGAGGTTAAATGGACACCAAAAATCTTATTAACAGAAAATTCAAAAATTGCGTTGAAAAGCATAAAGGATTATGTTATATTAAAAGTGGATATAGAAAGCGGTTTCTATAATTCTATAAACATTATTAAGAAGAGGTGGGAAATTGATGAAGAAGACTATCGCTCTAACCTTAGCATGCCTGATGATAGTAGGTCTATTTACAGGCTGCGCACCGACTGCTCCGGCAGCATCAGCGACTCCGACTGCAGCTCCGGAAGCACAGGCGGCTGTGCCTCAGACACTGAAAATCTGGTCATTTACAGACGAAGTGAAAACGATGGCGATTGCTTTCCAAGGAAAACACCCTGAGATCAAAGTTGAGTACACAATGATCCCTATGACAAATGGTGAATTTCAGACAAAACTTAAATCAGCCTTGCAGTCTGGAGAGTTACCAGATGTCGTTTCTCTTGAGGCATCATTCGTAAGGGAATATGTAGAAAGTGATTTTCTCGCAGATGTTACTGACTTAATGCCAATTGCAAAAGATCTTGGCACCTATCAGTTCACACTGGATATCGGTACATATGAAGGCGTAACAAAAGCATACTCTTATCAGGCAACACCTGGCGCCATGTTCTATAGAAGAAGCTTAGCAAAAGAATACTTTGGCACTGACGATCCTGCAGCTATTCAGGAAATCGTTTCCGACATGGCAAAGTTCGAAGCTGCCGCTAAAGTAGTAAAAGAAAAATCCAAAGGCAACACCTATATGGTATGTTCAACAGGGGACTTTACAAATCTGTTCTTTGCTAACCGCAAGACACCTTGGGTAGTAGATGATAAACTTGTAATAGATCCAATGGTTGACACATTATTCGAAACTGCAAAATCCTTCCGTCAAAATGGTTATGAGGCTCAGGCAGTTCAGTGGCAGGAAGGCTGGTTTGCAGGCATGAATGATTCTTTGGCGGATGCAAAAGGTAATCCAAAGCAAGTGTTCTCATATCTGCTTCCGACTTGGGGGCTTCCATATGTGTTAATGCCTAACGCAGCTCCGAAGGAAGTAAAAGCAGAAGGTTCAGATACAACTAAAAAAGTTGGTAAAGATACATCCGGTGATTGGGCTTGCATAAGCGGACCAATGCCTTATCAATGGGGTGGCACTTGGGTAGGCGCATTAGATGGTGCCAAGAATATGGATACTGCAAAGGAATTTATAAAGTTTGCAGCATTGGATACAGAGAACCTAAAAGCTTGGGCACTCGGAACATATACAAACGAGTATCTGAAAAAAATTGACCCGACAGTTGGCGATAAGCTTGCACAGGGCCCTGGCGACTTTATATCCAGCCAGAAGGTTGTCAATGAAATCATAGGTCAGTTTGATAACGCAGCAACCAGCAAATTCCTTGCAGGGCAGAATTCCTATAAGGGCTTTGCAGAAGCAGCTCCAAATATCAGTTTGAAATTGCTTCAGGCATCAGATGATGCAATTCAGAGATCACTTAATGACCCTCTTAATAACTACGCTTCAAAGAAAGCAACAAAGGAAGAGGCTTTGACACAGTTCAAGGATTCAGTCAGAAGTGCTTTACCGGATATTACTGTAGAATAAATATCGGAAGAAGAGCATTTTAAACAGCAAAATCTGCGGCGCGGATTATCTACCGCAGATTTTGCGCTTCTCTCGATTACGTTTCATCACTTCAAATATTATATAGGAAAGGATGTATATGCCTTGATAGTGAACGCTGAAAGCATTAAAAAGCGAAGCAGTAAACTGAATAAGAACTATTATGGTTACCTTTTCACTGCGCCGTTTATTATAGGATTCCTTATTTTCAGTCTGTATCCTTTGGTTTATACCTTCTATCTGAGTTTTACAAATATGACCTTGATGAGTAGAAGCTTTAAATTAGTGGGGTTAGACAACTTTGTGAAATTGTTTTCGGATAAGTTTTTCTTGCAGTCCTTAGGCAACACTTGGGTACTTTGGCTCTCGAACTTCATCCCTCAAATAGGGATTGCTATGCTTTTAGCTGTATGGTTTACAAGTATACGCTTAAAGATAAGGTTTGTAGGTATATGGCGCACATTTTATTACTTGCCGAATCTTTTGATGCCCGCCACTATTGCGGTGCTATTCTTTAACTTTTTCTCCTTATATGGGCCTATTAATCAGATTACAGTACGTGCAGGCTTTTTAAATGACGCCATTGATTTTTTCCGCAGCGGCGGTTGGACGAGATCTATTCTTGTCTATGTGCAATGGTGGATGTGGTTCGGCTCCACACTGATAATAATAATGGCCGGGATGACTTCCATATCTCCCACACTCTATGAAGCAGCTATGGTTGATGGTGCTACTTCAGGACAAATGTTCAGACATATTACGTTACCGCTGCTAAAGCCTGTCCTTATATATACTATGGTAACCTCTCTGGTAGGCGGCATGCAGATGTTCGATATTCCATATATGCTGACGGATGGCCGTGGGTCGCCCAACGGCTCAATTATGACGATGAATGTATTAATGTATATGAAATTCTCAAGCAATAAAGGGCATATTGGGGCTGCTGCTGCGGTAGGGGTGATGATCTTCATTATAACCTGCGTGTCGGCACTGCTAATATTCAGATTGCTTCGTGAAAGAAATGATGTGGAAGAAAAAAGAGCTGCCAAGAGGTTGGAAGGAGGAGTAAAACATGAGCTATGGTCTTAGAACACGTATTTACCGTATTTTAATATATGGTGTACTGATTGTTCTGCTTGCAATGTGCGTTATCCCTATTTGGATCATGCTTGTAAACGCAACCCGTTCAACTGCTGAGATTCAACAGGGAATCAGCCTCATACCGGGAAACAACCTGCAAGTTAACTGGAACAACCTGACCGGGAGAGGTTTTGCTATTACCAAAGGTCTTTTCAACAGCAGCTTTATTTCGATATCCGTTACTGTAATTACTGTATATTTTTCCATGATGTTTGCTTATGCAATTCATATTTATGATTTTCCCTATAAGAAATATCTGTATGGCTTTGTATTGCTGCTCGTTATGGTGCCAACACAAGTAGGTGTCATCGGGTTCTTCCGCTACATGTCCTATTTAAAGCTGACTAATTCCTTTATCCCTCTGATTTTACCGGCAATTGCCGCACCGGGCGCTGTGTTCTTTGCGAAGCAGTACCTTGAATCGGCTATTATAAAGGATTTGATTGATGCAGCAAGAATTGACGGTTGCAGCGAACTGAAAATATTCCACAGTATTATGCTGCCTATATCAAAGCCCGGTGCATTTACCATGGGGATATTCGCTTTTGTGGGAGCTTGGAACAGCTTTTTCACCCCGTTTATCATGATTTCAAAAATGGATATGTACACACTGCCTATGCTGGTGCAGACCTTGCGAGGAGACACATATAGGACAGAATATGGAAGCATATATTTAGGGCTTGCAATATCCATTGTTCCAATTATTATTGTTTATGCTATTTTCTCCAAGTATATAGTACACGGCATTGCCATGGGTGCAGTAAAAGAATAGAAACATAAAATAGGCGGTGATTGTTATGATAAAAAACCCTGTGCTTACAGGTTTCCATCCTGATCCAAGCATGATATGTGTTGATGGGACCTTCTATATTGCCAATTCTACTTTTGAATACTTTCCAGGAGTGTCCATTTCGACATCCAAGGATTTAGCAAATTGGACGACTGTTGTTTACCCGTTGAATAGCGTTAAACTGCTGGATATGAAAGGTAATGCGAAGTCTGCAGGGATTTGGGCCCCTTGCCTAAGCTTCAATAAGGGTTTCTTCTATTTGGTATACACAAACGTTAAAAACTGGACTTATGGTCCCTTCAAAGACACACCAAATTATGTGGTTAAGTCGCCATCTATTGAAGGCCCATGGAGTGAGCCGGTATTCTTGAATTGTTCCGGTTTTGACCCATCTCTTTTTCATGATGAAGATGGGAGAAAATATATTGTCAATATGGAGTGGGACTACCGAAAAAAAGGTAATGACCAGTTTGGCGGAATTTTACTGACAGAGGTAGATTCGGAGACCTTAAAGCCTATTTCTGAACCAAGGAAAATATTCAAAGGGTCAGAACGAGGTTGTGTGGAAGGTCCTCACTTATATAAAGTCAACGGATACTACTATTTGATTACTGCTGAGGGTGGCACCTCCTATGACCATGCAATGAGTGTTGCTCGTTCGAAGCACATTGAAGGTCCTTACGAAATGCATCCAACTATCCATTTGGTCAGTTCAAAGGGCGCATTGGGGGCATATATAAAAAAGGCTGGTCACGGCAGCTTTTGTCAATCACCTGACGGCAGATGGTGGGCTGCTTTCCTTTGCGGACGGCCTTTGGATGAAAGCATGAGATGTCCTCTTGGGCGGGAGACCTCCATTTCAGAGTTAGTATGGATGAATAACTGGCCGTATCTAAAAAACGGTGGCATCATACCTCCTGACGATTTCGAGGGCTATGGCGAAAAGCGTGAGCAAAAGCTTTATACGTATAATTTTTCCGGATCAGAGTTTAAACGTGATTTTATGTCCTTGCGAGTACCTGCACATTATGACCTTTTACCGGACGGCAAGCTGCGTCTTTATGGAAAGGATTCATTGCAGTCGCTCCATGAACAAAATATGCTGGTCCGTCGTCAAACGGAGTTTTGCTTTGAAGCAGAAACCTGTCTTGCCCTGCCCTTCAATCACTTCCAAAGGATGGCGGGTCTTCTGTATCGCTACGATGAGGAGAATCAGTACTATCTGAGGGTTGCGTATAATGAAGAAAAAGGGGAACGGTGCCTGGGTCTTTTATGTTTTGACAAAAACAACTTCTCAATGCCCCTTGGAGAAAACGAAATACCTGTTGGGGAGGGGAAGGTGCATTTGAGGCTGACAGTGGAAAATCACTATGGCGAATTCTCCTATGCAAAGGAGGACTTGGTATGGCATATTATCCCTTACCGCATTGATGTAAGTATTTTATCTGATGAATATGCTGAGCCTATGGGCTTCACGGGTGCTTTTGCAGGAATGAGCTGCCAGGATATGGCGGATGGAAGTGGGTACGCAGATTTTGATTACTTCAGTTACAAGGTAATTAATTGAATAACCCATACACATGCGTTATAATGGAAAAAATTGAGTAACCGAGGAGTAAATAAATGGTAACTATATACGACATTGCTAAAATGGTAGGCTGTGCCCCTTCGACCGTTTCGAAAGCATTCAATAATTATGACGGAGTGAGTAAGCAAACCTATCGAAAAATAATGGAAGCAGCTGAAAGCATGGGCTATACCATGAACAATAATGCGAGGGCTTTAGCAACGAAAAAGACATGGCTTATAGGCGTTCTCTTCTCTGAAGATGCTGGTACAGGTATTGCCCATCCCCATTACAGCACAATTTTACAGAGCTTTAAGAGTAGGGCCGGTGAATATGGCTATGATGTGGTTTTCTTGAATAAAAGATTAGGCAATAAGGAAGCCTCCTACCTTGAACACTGCATATACAGAGGTGTTGATGGAGTGCTTATCGCAGTAGGTGCCAAATATGAGAACGAAATACAGGACGTATTGGAAAGCGATATAAAAAGGGTATCAGTGGAAGCGGCTTATAAGAACACACCACTGGTTATCTCCGATTATCGAATGGGTAGTATGCAAGCCCTTGAATATCTATATTTTCTTGGACATCGTAAAATTGCGCATATTTCCTGTCCGTTATGGAGTGTAGCCGGTTATGAACGTTATGATGCATATAAGACATTTCTAAAGTCAAAAGGACTTGAGGAGAATCCAAAGTATTTGGTGGAAACCAGCAGCTATTCTCTGGAAGAAGGCACTAGAGCTGCGACTGAGCTGATACAGCGCTGCTGGGGCGATTTGCCGACAGCGGTTTATGCCGGTTACGATGATATAGCCTGGACTGCCATGACAACATTTCAAGCTCATGGTTTCAGGATCCCGGATGATATTTCCATTGTCGGTTTTGATAATGTGACGGTGTCTGGTTTCACAACACCAACGCTTACAACAATCGCACAGGATAGAGTTGTTATTGGGCAGAAGGCAGCGGATGTATTGATTCAATCAATTGAGAATAAAGAAATGGATAATCCCTCCGAGATTCGTATTCCTACTAAGCTGATTGTACGAAATAGCTGTGTTCGTATTGACTGAGAAATTAGAAGGAGCTGGATTCATGGAATTTGATAATAGCTTTGTTTTTGGAGTGGCAACTTCATCTTACCAGATAGAGGGTGCATTTGATGAAGATGGCAGGACGGCTTCAATTTGGGATACCTTCTCGAAAGCAGAAGGGAAGGTATTGAACATGGAAAATGGTGATGTCGCTTGCGACCATTATCACCGGTATAAAGAGGATGTTGAAATTATTAAGGATCTGGGCGTGGACTGCTACAGGCTTTCCATTGCCTGGCCAAGAATATTTCCTGAGCAGGGCAAATACAATCCAGAAGGTATGGCTTTTTATAAGAACCTGCTGACTGAGCTGAAGCAAAACGGCATTAAGGCTGCAGTAACTTTATATCATTGGGATTTACCCCAATGGGCACAGGAAATGGGCGGCTGGGAGACAAGGGAAAGCGTGGATTGGTTTTTAAGCTTTGCAAAGCGGTGCTTTACTGAACTGGATGATTTGGTAGATATGTGGATTACCCACAATGAACCTTGGTGTGCGGCGATATTATCCAATGCCATAGGGGAGCATGCACCGGGTAAGAAGAATGTCGCTGCAGCACTAAAAGCTGGGCATCATATTCTTCTTTCTCACGGGATGGCGGTGCGGTTATACCGGGAGCTGGGCTTCAATAAACCTATAGGCATTACGCTGAACCTGATACCGGCTTATGCAGCAAGTAATAGTTTCTCTGATAAGCTGGCAGCTTCAAATTTTGATGGTACTTTTAACAGATGGTTTTTAGATCCGCTTTTTAAAGGGTCTTACCCATTTGATATTGTAAACCTATATGCTGCACGGCTGGGGGATTATGATTTCATCAAAGAGGGCGATTTCGATGCGATGGCTGAAAGGTGTGATTTCTTCGGAATCAACTACTACAGCCGCTCCTTGATACAATTTGATCCATTGTCCCTGACGCTCTCTGCAGGGGCGTACTCATCTTGCCCAAAAACCGAAATGGGCTGGGACATCACTCCAGAAAATCTTATTGACCTTGTTAGAATGGTGCGGGAAAAATATACCGACCTGCCGATTTATATTACAGAAAACGGTTCGGCATGGCCAGATGTTTTGGAGGGCGGTTATGTTCATGACGCAAATAGGGTAGATTACTTGGTCCGTCATCTAGAAACGGTTGCTAAAATGAATGATATGGATTTAAATATTGCGGGCTATTTTTGCTGGTCGTTAATGGATAACTTTGAATGGGGATTTGGTTATTCCAAGCGGTTTGGAATTGTATATATCGATTTTGAAACGCAAGCACGTATAAAAAAAGACAGTTTTTATAAATATCAGCAGATTATTCAGGAAAGAAAGATTTAGTGTCCTTTATTAATATTTCGGGATGGAGATGGCTATAATGGAGCATTACATAATATTTGATATCGGCGGTACAAGTATAAAATATGCAGTGATGAATAAAAATGCTGATATTTTCGAAAAAGGCAGCTATAAGACGCCTATGACAGATATTGATGATTTTTTTGATAAAATGGTTATATTCATCAAAAAGTTTTCAAAGCAGTACAATATCATCGGCATTGCCATCAGCGCTCCCGGTGCGGTGGATTGCGAGAGCGGCATTATCGGCGGTGATTCTGCTATTCGATTCATTCATGGTCCGAGTTTTAAGGAAGAATTGCGAAATCGAACCGGGCTTAGGGTTGAAATTGAAAATGACGCCAATTGTGCAGCCCTTGCAGAGGTTTGGATGGGTGCTGCCAAAGAGGCGATGGATTCCCTCTTTATCATCGTCGGCACCGGTATAGGGGGGGCAATTGTAAAGGATAAAAAAATCCATCATGGCTATCATACCCACGGGGGTGAATTTGGATTTGCCATTATGGAGTACAATATTGAACAGTCGGAGCTTATTACATGGAGTAAAAGCGGATCTACCATTGAACTAATAAACTCTGTATGCGCAAGAAAAGGGCTGGAAAATGGAGAAATGGACGGCAAAAGGATATTCGATCTGGCCGATGCAGGCGATCAGGATTGTGTTGAAGAATTGAATAAGTTTTATTTCCGTCTGGCAATAGGGATTTACAACCTTCAATACATCTACGACCCTGAAGTAATTGTTATTGGCGGGGGCATTAGCGAGAGGGAAGGGATAATTTTAGAAATCAACAAGCATATTGATCATATCCTTGGAAAAGTCGGGAATGCCAAGGTCAAGCCCAAGGTAGTCCGCTGCCAATTCGGAAATGCCGCAAATATGGTTGGAGCCTTATATCATTATATAAGCTGCCATTAAAGAAATGTGGAGGGATAAGCATGAGCGAGTTCATAAAATTTCCTTCGGATTTTTACTGGGGGTGTGCTTCCAGCGGTGCGCAAAGTGAAGGAAATATAAATAAAGCAAACGAAAGCACATGGGATCATTGGCATCATATCGAGCCAGAGCGGTTTTTCAACGGTATAGGACCGGATATTGCCTGCAACACCTATATGCACTTTGCAGAAGATATTAAGCTTATGAAGGTGCTTAAATTCAATTCATTCAGAACCTCCATCCAATGGTCGCGGCTAATCAAAAACTTCGATACCTGCGAGCTGGATGAAGATGGTGTCAGATTTTACAATGCCTATATCGATGAACTTATTGCCGAGGGGATTGAGCCTTTCATAACACTATTTCATTTTGATATGCCGATTGCACTTCAAAACCGGGGCGGATGGGCCAGCAAAGACGTGGTTGAGCTCTATGTAAGGTATGCCAAGACAGCTTTTCAACTGTTCGGAGATAGGGTCAAGAAATGGTTTACCTTCAATGAACCAATTGTGCCTGTAGAAGGCGGATACCTGTATCAGTTTCATTATCCCAATGAGGTTGATTTTAAGAAAGCGATTCAGGTTGCGTATAATACCAACCTTGCAAGTGCCAAAGCAATTGAAGCTTATAGGGAGGCTTCGGGGGACGGGGAAATAGGCATTGTTTTAAACCTTACTCCTTCTTACGCGGCAAGTGATAGTGCGCAAGATGTGGATGCGGCTCACCTTGCTGATGCGATGTTTAACAGAAGCTTTTTGGACCCGTCAATAAAGGGGAGTTTTCCCAAAGAGCTAATAGAACTCTTTAAGATTTATGGACTGATGCCTGAAACCACTGAGGAGGAATTGAGCATTATCCGTAATAATACAATTGATATTTTGGGGGTTAACTACTATCAGCCAAGACGTATACAAGCAAAAGCGGCACCTATTGATAAAAATGCTCCGATAATGCCTGAAACATTCTTTGACAACTATATCTGGCCGGATAGACGAATGAACATTTACAGAGGGTGGGAGATATATCCCAAAGCAATATATGATATCGCTGTGAACCTTAAAGAGAATTATGGGAATGTGAAGTGGTTCATATCGGAAAATGGCATGGGTGTGGAAGGGGAAGAACGTTTCCTGGATGAGAATGGCATTGTTATAGATGATTATCGCATTGATTTCATTAAAGAGCATTTGTTTTGGCTGCAAAAAGGGATGGCGGAAGACTCGAATTGTGTTGGCTACCATCTTTGGACCTTTGTTGACAATTGGTCTTGGGTAAATGCATTTAAGAATCGATACGGTTATGTATCCTTAGATTTGGCAAACGGTAAAAGAACAATAAAGAAATCAGGACACTGGATAGCCAGTGTTATCGAGGATGCCGGATTTGAATTTTAAATTCCAATGTAAAAAAATGGCGCTTGTGCCTTAAAAGCATAGGCGCCATTATATTGACAATGAAACGATTTAAGTGATAATATATCAAGGTAAACCGCAAACTAATATATAATAAAGAATTGATGCGGGTAAAAAAATGAATGAATTTTTCATGAAAAAAGCGCTGGAAGAAGCGCAAAAGGCTTTTGATAAGGATGAGGTTCCTGTTGGTGCTGTCATAGTCAGAAATGGCGAGATAATTGCAGCAGCACATAACTGCAGGGAATTGTCCAAAGACGCAACGGCACATGCCGAAATGCTTGCCATAAGGCAAGCCTGTGAAGCACTTGATGCCTGGCGTCTGCTTGATTGTGAAATGTATGTGACCTTGGAGCCTTGCTCAATGTGCAGCGGTGCGATACTGCAAGCCAGGATAGAAAGACTCTATATAGGCGCTATGGACCCAAAAGCCGGTGCTGCAGGCTCGATACTCAACCTGTTTGATGATTACCATTTCAACCATAAGACGGAGGTCTTAAAAGGCATCCTGGAAGACGAGTGCAGCCAGATACTAAAAGATTTTTTTAAAAGAAAACGATAACTATGGAGAGGTGTCCGAGTGGTCGAAGGTCCTTGACTCGAAATCAAGCGTGCTCGAAAGAGTACCGAGGGTTCGAATCCCTCCCTCTCCGCCATACATAAAAAAGAGAACTGCCTGGGGGCAGTTTTGTTTTTTATGTATGTAGGGGGGATGATGAGAACCCCCAAAAACGGCCAATGTATCAAAAAAATGGCTAAATAGCTATTCTAAATAACTATCGAGTATTACGAAAAGAGTGTGGCTGCCGGCCTTCCGGCTTCGAATCCCTCCCTCTCCGCCATACATAAAAGAACATAACTGCTGAATAAGCAGTTTTTTTATTTGCTTGCATAACAGGTTATATCCAATGCCAGAAACGGCGAAACTTGCATATGAAAATTATGGTATAATATGTTAAAATAAGTAATATTATTTGAAAGTAGGTGTTATTTTGAAAAGAATATTAATAGTCCTTATAGTTGCTATGTGTTTTCTATTTTCTATAGTGTCAGTATATGCTGATACTACACCTAAAACCACTACTGAATTTATATCAAAAATAGAGCAATTGTTTGATGAAGCTAAATATGAAGAGGCGTTAAACTATACAGATATGGCATTAAAGTTGGATAGTAAGTCAGCAGTGTTATATGCTATTAAAGGGAAAACTCTGGCGATACTTGGAAAAGCAGATGAGGCAATACAGAATTATGATCTCGCAATAAAGCTGGAACCTAGTAATGTAGATTATTATAGTGAAAAAGGTGCTATATTGGAAAACAATAACTTATATCAGGATGCAGTAGCTTGCTATGATAAAATTATTCAGTTAGCCCCTGGCAGTGAGGTTTATGAAAAGAAAGGAAATGCTCTATATAGACTCGGTAAATTTATAGAGGCTGAAGCATGTTATGATACCGCTATTAAGTTAAATGACATTCCGGTACGTAGCTATATACATAAAGGAGATGTTTTAGCCGCAATAGATAGACAAAATGATGCATTAAAGGTATATGATGAAGCAATTAAAGTAAATCCAAGCTGGGAAGGATTCATACTTGGTAATAAAGGTGATGTGTATTCTGATATGGGAAGTTATCAGGAGGCATTGAAGTGCTACGATAGAGCAATACTATTGGACAACGATGAATACAGCTATAATAAAAAAGGTGAAGTATTGGTAATTTTAGGAGAATACGAAGAAGCTATTTTATGTTATGACAAAGCAATTGAAATAGACTCCAATTATGATATCGCATTTAAAAATAAGGGTGAGGCATTGGAATATTTAGGGAAGTACGAAGAAGCTATTATGAGCTATGATAAAGCAATTATGTTAGATCCTTATTATGATGTTACATATTATAGTAAAGGTAATTCATTACGGCTATGGGGTAAATATGAAGAAGCAATTAAGTGTTATGATAAAGCAATTGCAATAAATCCTGATTATTATAATGCATATATTAATAAGGGTATAGCACTATATAATTTGAGCAAATATGAAGAAGCAATTAAGTGTTATGAAGAAGCAATTGCAATAAATCCTAACGATCCTACGGCATATAATGATAGAGGCTGGGTATTGACATATTTTAGTAAATATGATGAAGCTATTTTGTATTTTGATAAAGCAATTGCATTAAATCCTAATTATGATTATGCATATAATAATAAAAGTTTAGTATTTTTAAAATTAGGAAAATATGAAGATGCTATTAAATGTTATGAGAGCATAATAAAAGTTAACCCCAAATATGATCCGGCATACTATAACATAGCCTTTACATATGCCAAAATGGGTAAAGCAAAGGAAACTCTTGAGAATCTTAGGAAGGCCATTGAACTAAATTCGGAATATAAAATACGGGCAAAAGATGGTGAAGATTTTAATTTTATTAAGAACACTAAAGAGTTTAAAGCACTAGTTACTCCATAATTTATGGAGAATAAGCAAATAGAGTTTTGGATATAAGAGACAAATAGGCCTTCTGATTTTATATTTCAGGAGGCCTATTTTAATAACTTGTTGCCGCTTTATCATTAGTCAAAATGCTGAAAGGCAGTTTTTTATTTGCCACATAGCAGGGCTCAACCCCCCCTCTCCGTTAGCTATACACCTAAATTCTGTGGAGGGATTCCAAAAATTCCTATTGACACGGCAGATTGTCTCATGCTAAAATCTTTAAAATTGCATATTAGAAATACTCTTATCCAGAGTGGCGGAGGGACTGGCCCGATGAAGCCCAACAACCAGCATTCTCATTCGAATGCAACGGTGTTAATTCCTGCAGTACATAGTACTGATAGATGAGAGAGGGTTTAGCTTCTATACTTATTTTTGGTGTATTTGCAGCCTCTTTCATATTGAAAGAGGCTTTTATTATGCAAATTAATATTTAGGAGGAAAGATTATGAGTGAAAGAAAGTTCAATTTTGATACGCTGCAGGTCCATGCAGGACAGAAGGCGGACCCTACTACGGGATCCAGAGCGGTGCCCATTTACCAGACCACATCCTATGTTTTTGAAAATGTTGAGCATGCTGCCAACCTCTTTGCCCTCAAAGAGCCCGGAAATATCTATACTAGGATTATGAACCCTACTACTGATGTATTCGAACAGCGCGTGGCTGCATTGGAAGGCGGGGTAGGTGCTTTGGCTGTAGCGTCCGGTTCAGCTGCTGTTACCTATGCGATTTTGAACATTGCAGGGACGAGAGATGAAATCGTATCGGCCAGTACGTTGTATGGCGGAACCTACAACCTGTTCAAATCCACTCTGCCTAAGTACGGGATAAATACCACATTCGTCGATTCCGATGAGCCGGAAAACTTCAGGAAAGCAATCAACAGCCGTACAAAAGCGCTCTACATAGAAACAATCGGAAATCCCGGCATCAATCTGACAGACATAGAAGCAATTGCTAAGATTGCCCATGAAAACGGCCTGCCCCTTATCGTAGATAATACCTTCGGGACGCCTTACCTGATCAAACCGATCGAATTCGGTGCCGATATTATTGTGCATTCCGCAACTAAGTTTATTGGAGGCCATGGTACTTCCATCGGAGGCATCATTGTAGATTCCGGCAGCTTTGACTGGGCAGGCAGCGGCAAATTTCCAGGCCTTACCGAGCCGGACCCCAGCTACCATGATGTCAGCTATTCTGAAACCTTTGGAGCAGCCGCCTTTATTGTAAAGGCAAGAGTCCAGCTGCTTAGGGATACCGGTGCCTGCATCAGTCCCTTTAACGCATTTTTATTGCTGCAAGGGCTGGAAACTTTGTCCCTTAGGGTGGAAAGGCATGTATCCAATGCAAAACGGGTAGCAGAGTTTCTTTCAAGCCATCCCCTGGTGACCTGGGTGAACTATCCCAGCTTGGAGGACAGCAAATACTATAAGCTAGCACAAAAATACCTTCCTAAGGGAGCGGGTTCCATCTTTACCTTTGGTATAAAGGGCGGTGTGGAAGCAGGGAAGAAGTTCATTGACAGCCTGGAGATCTTTTCGCTTCTGGCCAATGTGGCAGATGCTAAGTCTCTGGTCATTCATCCAGCCAGCACCACTCATGCCCAACTCTCAGAAGCTGACCAAAAGGCGGCAGGAGTATTGCCGGACATGATTCGACTGTCAATAGGTATTGAGGATGTTGAGGACTTGATTTGGGATCTGGATCAGGCTTTAAGAAAGTCAATCGAATAGATTGGAGGAATGAGTAATGCCCATCAATATTGCAGATGATTTACCGGCAGTGGAAACGCTAAACGGTGAAAATATATTCGTAATGACCGAGACGCGGGCGTGCCATCAGGACATCCGACCGCTGAAAATAGCTATATTGAACCTGATGCCGACCAAAATTTCAACAGAAACCCAGCTTCTGAGATTGCTGGGAAATTCACCTCTCCAGGTGGATATCACACTGCTGCACCCCAAGTCGCACCTTTCAAAGAATACATCGCAGGAGCATCTTTTTAGGTTTTACAATACCTTTGAAGACATCAGGAATGAGAAATATGATGGGTTGGTTATAACCGGAGCGCCGGTGGAAAAGATGCCCTTTGAAGAAGTGGGTTATTGGGAGGAGCTATGCGAAATAATGGATTGGAGCTTGCACCACGTTTACTCGACTCTCCATATCTGTTGGGGGGCTCAGGCAGGCTTGCACCACCATTACGGCATTCCAAAATATGATTTGGATAAAAAGATGTTCGGGAATTTCCCACATAAAATAAATCGCAAAAACGTCATGCTTTTCAGAGGCTTTGATGATGTGTTCTATGCGCCGCATTCCCGACATACAGAAATCCGGCGGGAGGATATCCAAGCGGTAGCAGATTTGGAGCTGCTGGCTGAATCGGAAAAAGCCGGAGTATACATTGTCGCTGCAAAAAACGGAAGACAGATCTTCGTGACGGGACATTCGGAATATGATCCTCTGACCTTGAAAAACGAGTATGACAGAGATGTCAAAGCAGGATTGCCTATAGAGGTCCCCTACTGCTATTATCCCGGGGATGATCCTTCTAAAGAGCCTGTCGTGATCTGGAGGGGGCATGCCAATTTGCTCTTTTCAAATTGGTTGAACTATTATGTTTATCAGGAAACGCCTTATAACCTGGGAGAAATCGGCTAAAAATGAAAGCTGGGGAGAATCTCCCCAGCTTGAATACTATTTCTATTTTGCGAAAGAACTTCTTATGTTTGATATGTGGGATACTATTTTCCTTGCTACCTCAGGGCGATTCATCGTATATAGATGTATTCCGTCTGCGTCGGAGGAGAGAAGGTCTATTATCTGTTCTGTTGCATAGGCAATGCCCGCTTCCTTCAATGCTTCAGGGTTATCTCCGTATTTGTCCAGGATACGCTTGAACTTAACCGGGAGTGAGGCGCCGCATAAGCCTGTTATACGTTCAATCTGTTTTTTGTTTATTACCGGCATTATACCTGCGGAAACAGGCAATGAAACCCCCAGTATATCAAGCTTTTCCAGAAAAGAGTAAAAGAGATTGTTATCAAAGAAAAGCTGTGTTATTAAAAAGTCAGCTCCGCATTCAACCTTCTGTTTAAGGTGCTCCATACCTGCAGAAATATCGCGGCATTCGATATGACCTTCGGGGTAGCAGGCTGCACCGATACAGAAGTCAGAGCTTTTTATATGGGTTATAAGGTCCTTTGCATATCTGTAGTGGAAATTACCTGAGGTGGTGAAGCTTTCGACCTCAGGAATATCTCCCCTGAGTGCCAGAACGTTTTCTATATTGCTTTCCCTCAGTTGTTTAAGCGTGCATTCAATATCTTCCTTTTTTGAACCTATACAGGTGAGATGTGCAAGAGCCTCTATGTTATATTTGTTTTTAATAATATCAGCAATTTTCACTGTGTGAGCTCTGCTGCTGCCGCCAGCACCGTAGGTTACGCTTATAAAACCCGGCTTCAAGTCTGACAGTGCAGCTATGGTATCAAGTACAGTATCTATTGAGGCTTCTGGTTTTGGCGGGAATATTTCCAGGGATATAACCGGTTTGTTGTTAAATAGTTCCTTTATCTTCATATATATTCTCCTCTCAGGGTTTTGTTGGTAAGAAAAGTTATAAGCAAACAAAAAGGCTGCTTTCTGATAGGAAAGCAGCCTGAATACGGCTCGTAAAGTACAAAGTACTTTAGGTATATGCTATCCTTATCTCTCAGAATATTTAAATTCTGCAGGATTTGACACCGCTGCATTCGAATGAGAATGCCGGTTGTCGGGCTTCATCGGGCCAGTCCCTCCACCACTCTGGATAAGTATTGTACATTTAATTTTTGTAGCTTATTGGAGATTGTATTTTATTTTCAGGAATTTGTCAATACATCGTTGGGAATATCTATTGATATTTTGATAAATTAATACCGACTATTATATGCAAACGCAATAGAATATTACTACAGCCTGATAATTGCTTATTGCATTTTTTGCCAGGTTAAGTATACTATAGTATAAATTGGAGGGCTGCATATGTACATAGATAGAAAAGAGGCCCTGAGATATATGGGATATCGAGGGCAGAAAATAGCTGATAACCTGCAATGCCTCTTGGATGACTGCATTGATGAGGTTATGGATATATCAAAAAATAGCTTTATATACGAGATCTTTGACATAGAGAGAAGGGAAGACGGCTTATGCATGAAAGGGTCTACTCTTATCCTGCGTGGAGAAGCTATTCATGCACATCTGCAGAAAGCTGAAAAGTGTGCGGTAATGGCAGTGACTCTGGGCCTTGAGGTAGATAGGCGCATAGCCTTTTATTCAAAGACAGACCTGACAAAAAGCCTGGTATTCGATGCATGTGCCGCAGCAGCGGTGGAATCCCTGTGTGATATTGTTCAGAGCGAGATAGCATCAAAGGCTATGACTATGGAGCTTGAGATTACGTCAAGATTCAGTCCTGGTTATGGAGACTTTTCTATAGATATTCAGCGGGAGATAGCCAAGGTACTGAAGACTTATGAGAAGATAGGCCTTAGTGTGAATGAAAGCAGCATAATGATCCCAAGAAAGTCGGTAACTGCTGTAATTAGTTTACAGTATGATAAGTGCAGCGTAAAAAGTCATAAATGTAATAACTGTGAAGATAAATATTGCTTATACAGAAAGGACGGTGCCGATGATGAGCAACAAGCTTAACTATGATGGATTCCTGGTATTTGACGGAGGCATGGGAACAATGCTTCAGGCTTATGGGTTAAAAGCGGGAGAATTGCCCGAAAGCTGCAATATCATGAATTCCGATATGATACTGCAAATACATAAAGCCTACATAGCGGCAGGCGCAGATATAATTACCACGAACACCTTTGGAGCTAACAGATATAAGCTTATGGACTCAGGCCTCAGCGTAGATAAAGTTATAAGGAGCGCGGTAAGAATAGCAAGGGAAGCAGCAGGAGATAAGCTTGTTGCTCATGACATAGGCCCTATAGGCCAGCTTATGGAGCCCTATGGCACATTATCCTTTCAGGATGCTTATGATGCCTTTAAAGAGCAGGTGGTTTCAGGAACAGCAGCAGGAGCAGATCTGATATTGATAGAAACCATGTCTGATATATACGAAGTCAAAGCTGCAATTTTAGCAGCAAAGGAAAACAGCCATCTGCCGATAATATGCACTATGACTTTTCAAGCAGACGGACGGACATTGACAGGCACTGACCCCTTGACCATGGTAAATATAATATCAAAGCTTGGAGTGGAGGCACTGGGGATCAATTGTTCCCTTGGACCAAAGGATATAATTCCGCTGCTTTCCCAAATTCTTAAATACTCCACAGTACCGGTAATAGTGCAGCCTAATGCAGGATTGCCTACTCTTGTAGAGGGAAAGACGATTTATGATATCAGTCCTGAGATTTTTGGACAGTACGTGGCTGAAATGGCAGGGATGGGAGCTGCAATACTGGGTGGCTGCTGCGGAACTACCCCGGAGCATATAAAGGCGATAAGGAGATCTATAATCGGACTAAAGCCCATTAAGCGTGAGGTTGAAAAACTAACTGCAGTCAGTTCGGCAACCGCTACAGTGGTACTCGGAGAAGGAGCTAGAATAATAGGGGAGAGGATAAACCCTACAGGCAAGAAAAGGCTTAAGGAAGCACTGATAAATGCTGACATGGACTATTTGCTGAGAGAAGCTATCGCACAAAGAGATGCAGGTGCACATATGCTGGATGTAAATGTAGGCTTGCCGGAAATAGATGAAAAAGCAATGATGGTAAAGGCTGTAAAAGAGCTGCAGAGCATAGTGAATCTGCCGCTGCAGATTGACAGCGTAAGGCCTGAGGTAATAGAGGCAGCAGCCAGAATATGCAGCGGAAGACCTATAATAAACTCGGTAAACGGTGAAGAGAAAGTAATGGAAGCTATATTTCCCATAGCAAAAAAATACGGGTGCTTGTTAGTTGCTCTTACTCTTGATGAGAACGGCATACCGCAAAAAGCGGAAGATAGATTGAAGATTGCTGAGAGAATAGTAAAAAAAGCCGGGGAGTATGGAATCGGTAAAGAGGATATTATAGTGGACTGCCTTGTACTTACTGCATCAGCACAGCAGAAGGAGGTCAAGGAGACCATAAAGGCAGTAGCTCTCGTGAAGGAGAAGCTCGGGCTAAAGACCGCTCTAGGGGTAAGCAATGTGTCCTTCGGACTGCCGGACAGAGAACTGCTGAACAGGACATTTCTGGCCATGGCGCTTACGGCAGGACTTGATGCACCTATACTGAATCCAATGTCTGAGGCTATGGTAAATACGGTAAAAGCGTACAATGTACTTTGGAATATCGATAAAGAAGCGGTTGAGTACATCAGAAGCTGTTCTGCGGGTGGAGAAAAGCCTGCAGTTAAAGAGAAGGAAGGCAGCCGGGATCTGAAAAAGATAGTGATTGATGGAATGAAGGAGGAGGCTGCGCCGATGGTTAGGCAGCTTCTTTCGGAGTACGATGGAATAAAAATTGTGGATGACTATCTTATACCTGCTCTTGATATTGTAGGTCAGAAATATGAGTCGGGAGAGATTTTCCTTCCCCAGTTGATACAAGCCGCTGAAACGGTGAAAAGAGCCTTTGAAGAAATTAAGGGCAGCATGCTTAAAAATACCGGAGAGACTTCAATGGCTCATAAGGGGAAAATCGTGATTGCCACTGTAAAGGGTGACATACATGACATAGGCAAGAATATTGTAAAAATACTTCTTGAAAACTATGGATTTGAGGTTTTTGACCTTGGGAAGGATGTCCCAATCGAGAAAATAGTGGATAAGGTTAAGGAGGAAAATGCCGCGTTAGTGGGATTGAGTGCCCTTATGACCACAACAGTAAAGAACATGGAGGACACTATTAAGGCTCTTAGAAAGGATTGCCCTGACAGTAAGGTAATTGTAGGAGGAGCGGTGCTAAATGAGGATTATGCAAAAATGATAGATGCAGACTTTTATGCAAAGGATGCCAGAGATGCGGTTAAGATGGTCCGAAAATTCTATGAGTGTGAGTAGGATGATAGTAATTGCTTTTTTGAACCCCTGCAGGTTAGAATAGTATTGTCAGATTTATGACAGTATAAATCGCACTGAGAAGATTCCGGAATAGCTGCGATTTATAACAATCAAGGAAATGTTTTGCACTATTTGAATAAGTTAATAAAGATATAGTGCAAAACACATTGGGGGAGATAAATTGAAGAATCAAGAAATGAAGTCCAATGTGCTTCTTATGTTGACCGCTGCAATATGGGGTTTTGCATTTGTGGCACAAAGGGTCGGAATGCAATATGTAGGAGCTTTTACCTTCAACGGAGTGAGGTTTGCTCTGGGGTGCATATCATTGATACCGCTGCTGATTTATTTTAAGAATAAGAAGTCCGAAGAGGCGGCAGAAGAAGTCTCGGCAAATGCTCTGATTCCGGGGATTATTGCAGGGTCAATTCTCTTTCTTGCAGCATCCTTGCAGCAGATCGGATTGGCCTATACAACAGCAGGAAAAGCGGCCTTTATTACTGGTTTATACATAGTGTTGGTGCCATTATTCGGCATCTTCTTAAAGCATAGCATCAAGGTAAGCACCTGGGCAGGAGTAACCCTTGCTGTTGTTGGACTATACTTCCTCAGTGTCAGTGAGGATTTCTCTATAGCAAAAGGCGACTTTCTTGAAATTATAGGTGCTTTCTTCTGGGCTTCTCATATATTGGTTATTGATTATTTTACAAAAAAAGTGGATGCGTTGAAGCTGTCTTTTGTACAGTTCGCAACATGCTCGGTACTAAGTATGGCAGTAGCATTGATATTCGAGGATATCTCAATATCCGGACTCAGCCAGGCACTCATTCCCATACTCTATGGAGGTCTGGGCTCTGTAGGTATAGCGTACACCTTGCAGGTTGTTGCGCAAAAGCATGCAAAGCCTTCCCATGCCGCCATAATACTCAGTATGGAAGCAGTTTTCGCGGCTATCGGGGGCGCACTGCTGCTAAGTGAAAACCTTGGGGGCAGAGGATATTTAGGCTGTGCACTCATGTTTGGCGGAATGATACTGACGCAGGTACAAAGCTTTGGGAAAAGCGCTGATGCACTAGAATAAAGCCTAAGGTTACTGCAAAATAAGATCCGCTATGTATCGCTAAATAGAAGCATTAACTTTGTATATCGACTCACACAATATAAGCTTTGGACAGAATTAGAGCTTGATACTTGAAAAATTCTAACGCACATAAACCCAACCTCCTGTTGGTATGTGCTAGGTTTACATCACGTAAACCTTACGGATTTTCCTACGTATCAAGCTCTATTCTGTTACCCAAAGACTTATAAGTGTTCGCTGATATACAAAGTTAATGCTTCCCCAAATTGTTATATAGCTTTCATCTACTGAGTAGCTAATTGGTAGAACAGCCATGTCAATAGCCTAAGTGTGCTTATACAGAAATTGTCAATGGCTCTTATGAACGTAGCCTTAGAAAAGTCGTATGCGAGGCAGGACGCCGAAGCAAGCCTTCCACGTCCACGGATGGATATTGGAAGGCGTTAGACTTTTCTTAGGCGGAGAGAATTAGTGCCATCAATTTTTGTATACTCATATGTGGCTATGAC
>DASPIR010000018.1 GCA_035628995.1 Clostridia bacterium
TACTTGTAAAATCCTAACGCACATAAACCCAACGTCCTGTTGGTATGTGCTAGATTTACATCACGTAAATCTTACGGATTTTCCTACGTATCAAGCTCTATTCTGTTACCCAAAGACTTATAAGTGTTCGCTGATATACAAGGTTAATGCTTCATCCAACTCGATAGACAAACTACCCCAAAGCGTCATAGCCTGAATTACAATGAGCGCTATAGAAGCAGCCATGTAATAGCAAAGGTGTACTTATACAAAGCTTGTCAATGGTACTTAGGAACGGAGCCTTAGAAACAGTCGTATGCGAGGCAAGGATGCCAAGCAAGCCTTCAAGGTCAAGGATGACCATTTGAAGGCGTTAGACTTTTCTTAGGCGAAGAGAGTTAGTACCATCAAGATTTGTATAGCTATACCTTGCTATACATGGCTGCTCTATTGTCTACATAGTAGCATTAGTCTCTTATAGTAAGCTTAGAAGTTTTTTCCCTCTATCATAGAACTCCTGCATCATATCTTCAGGCACAAACAGTCCGCCTGTTGCCCATGCTATATGATTCGCATTTTTCATACTATCACCAAGACCGTTGGTTTTTACATAATCCCTGCCTTTATTGCTTCCATCCAGCCACAGAGGTCCCAGCAGTCCCGGAGTTGCTGATGGTTCCATCTTTATGCCCTCTTCATCCTTCATCATTGCAAGCAGCTTGTATAGTTCCTTATCATCCACTGTGAATACTCCGCTGAGAAGCCGCTCCACCATCTTGCCTACAAATCCCGAAGGCCTGCCAACTGCAAGTCCATCGGCATCTGTTATATTGTCCAGACCGAAGTCCTGCACTGAAACCCTGTCGTTTTCACCTGTTGCCAGACCAAGCAGCATACATGGAGAATGAGTCGGCTCCACAAAGAATACATGCACAGAGTCCCCAAATATCTGCTTCAAGCCAAAGCATATGCCACCCGGTGCCCCGCCCACGCCGCAAGGTAAATATACAAACAATGGGTGGTCTTTATCAACTGCTATTCCAAGACTATCCAGCTGACTCTTCAGACGAAATGCCGCAACGCTGTATCCAAGGAAAAGGTTCTTAGAATGCTCGTCGTCCACAAAGTAGCTGTTTGGATCCTGCTGCGACTGTTTTCTTCCCTCCTCCACAGCTTTGCTGTAGTCTGAGGAATACTCTATGACATTGACTCCCCTGCTTCTCAAAAGCTTCTTCTTCCATTCCTTTGCATCTGCTGACATATGTACGGTAACCTTGAAACCTAAAGCAGAACCCATTATGCCTATGCTGAGTCCCAAATTGCCGGTAGAGCCCACAGCCAGCGAGTATCTTCCAAAGAAATCTTTAAATTCCGGTTCTGCCATCCTTGAATAATCGCCATCAATACCTATCATCCCATTATTAATTGCCAGGTCCTCTGCGTGCTTCAGCACCTCGTAGATGCCTCCCCTTGCCTTAATAGACCCCGCTACTGTAAGGTAATTGTCGCACTTCAGCAGCAGTCCGCCCTCGAAGGCTTGGTTATATACGACCTGCAAGCTTCTTTTCATCTCATCGATATGTACTAATTCAGATTCAATCAAGCCTTCTCTGTCCATTGTCTCAGGGAAAAGTCTTGATATGAGCGGAGCAAATCTTTGGAGCCTTTTTTCTGCATCGATCATATCCTCGTAGTTTACAGGAAGTCCATGCAGTACATTTTCTGCCTTATCCAGCATTTCATTTATCCAAAAGGTTGGGTTATAATCAATAAGCTCTTTGATAATGGGGTATTCCATCACCCACTGTTCTATGCTTTTACCTAATATTTTATCAACCATAAAACATCCTCCTCCCTATATACTAAATATAACAAAAATAAAATAGGCTGCCTACTACATGTTTTGCAATAAACATTTTATATTACAATTCAAATATTGCAAAAGCATATTCCTTGAACCAGCTTTAATGCAAACTATATAATAAATAAATTATACCCAGAACAGTGTCAAATATGATTCCGTTACATAAAATGGTAATATCACTGCATGTGAGGTGAATTATTATGCCACTTTCTACAAGAGAATTGTTTGCTCGAATGATAAAATGCGAGGCCGGTGGCGAAGGTGAAAATGGGATGAAGGCCGTGGCTACTGTAATAATGAATAGAGTTCATGTACCCAACGGAGAGTATCAAAGAATAGGTCAGGGAGATTTGCGCAGGGTACTCTTTCAGAGGGGGCAGTTTGATTGTGCATCAGAAACCCTTGGTGGAGCTTATAACGCACAGAATATTTATAACATTCCTGCCGAGCAAGAGCATTATGCAATAGCTGACTGGGCGTTGTCAGGCAATAAGCTGCTGACAGTGGCCTATAGTCTGTGGTACTTCAACCCCTTCGTGCCTACATGCCCTCCGATTTTCCCGAGGAATGGATCCGGCAGGTTTACAAATAGGATCCCAGAACACTGTTTCTATAACCCCACAAGGCTTTATTATTCTACATAGGAAAAGAACGAAGAATTATACCAATTAGAATATATATGAAAGGAGATCTTTATGTACAGCAATAGTCCATACAATTATAATCAAATGCCTGCTACTGGCACTCCCCTATCCCAGCTTAATCAGGCTGCCGAAATGGGTACCTCCTTTGGTTATCCTATGGCCCCCACTCCTTATGGAACTCAGCAGTTCGGGGCACAGCCCATGATGGGAGGGCAAGCAGGAATGGGACAGCAGATACCAACAATGCCAGCTCAGCCTATGCAGGTTCCTATTACAGGAGCAGCTCCTGTAGATTTTGACATGCTCCCAACAACACCAGTACTTGATGTGATGTATACTCAAGGCTATCTCAAGAGTCAAATAGGCGCAAGAGTCAAGGTGGAATTCCTTATTGGCACCAATATGTTGATTGACCGTGAGGGAACACTTGTGGATGTTGGAATAAGCTACATTATAATAAATGAGATTGAAACTGATGACCTTCTGCTTTGTGATATTTATTCAATAAAGTTTGTTAGATTCTATAGGTAATATTAATATTTTACCGGGTACAGAGGATAAGAGGTTCGCTGTACCCGGTACACATTTTACTCAAGCCTTATGTTTATGTTTTGCAAGCATTTCAATGTCAAATATAAGGCTCCTCAAATCCTTCTGCTTCTCCTCAAGATCTTTCCGCCGGTACTCGTAAAGTATGGCAATGGCCAGAATAGCAAATTGTACTGCTATGAAAATAAGTCCCTCTCTAATGCTGCTGAACCTAAAAAAACCGTACATGCCCTATACCTCCATGCCCCGCAGGTTGAATACAATCAAGTCCTTTTATCATATATTTCCCCTCCTTATCTTCTTTAGGAGGGGAAATTGAAAAAGTGCATATGCAGGTTTTATCCCACACATGCACTCTATGTTATCATTCAGAATCTCAGGCACCCCTGCACATTACAATACAAACGCATTGTAACACCAATGCAATGGAGCTGCCCTTGAAATAACTGTAAAAATAGACTATAATAACATCAGGTTGCTGTGGCAGCGAAAGCTGCGTTTGTGGGTGGTGCTACACCTGCATGAGCCTGTAAGTGCGTCAACACTTGCAGGTCACGGCGACCTTTTTCAATTCCCCTACAATAATTATAGCCTTATGTTTTCCAATGTGCAACAATTTTGTATTTTTTTGTTTGTTGAATAGCGTAACTGCATTTTGCCATTATTTCTTTCATACCAACCTTCAATACCAGTTTTAGGTTTTGGTTCATCTTTTTTAGGGATATATATTTTAGAAATCTGACTAATAGTCTGCGGTTGGAATGATTGCATGGGTATTTGGTTTACATCAATCTTGATCTCTTTAATTAAGTCCATTCTAGGTAAATTATATATATTTAATGATTTTAATTCATTATTTTGATTATCCATAATACACTCTCCCATACACTTTTTCCTAATTATACCATGTAATATACTATAAACAAATAATATAAAACCCTACAAAATATTTCATATTATGCTAAATTATGGTATAATATGGACATGTATTTTGTGGGAGGATAAAATATGATAGAATATTTTGATATAGATAATTTGAACAAAGGAGCATATTGTGTAGGTAAAGTTAACCAAAAAGTTATCAATCTGTTGAATCTAGATATTAATGAAGTAGATATAATATTTAGTAAGGACAAAATAGAGTATACAGTAAAACATAAGGATGAATACAAAACTTATGATGATTATAAAAGGTTTACAGAGTTAACTCCCAATATTATATCTAGTCCTGATTATATTAGTATGCATCCTAGTGGAAAAAGTATAGAATACATAAAAATAATTGACGAAATTATGATAGTTGCAGTTAGAATTAAGCCTCATGGTGTTTTATGGGTTAAAACAGTATTTCCTATAACAATTGACAAATTTAAAACATATGAGAAATCAGGGACATTAATAAAATATGAATAAAGTATGTTGACAGTACGGTATAGCGTACTGTATAATGTAAGCAAATAGTAATAAAATATTGTAGATAGGTTATTTGAGGGCAGAACAGGCAGCTGCCACGCCACTAAAGTGGTCTGATAAGAGATGTAGGATACGCCTCCCTACCATTTAATCTATCAATAGTGTTCTAGGACTTCCGATTAACCTCGGAGGTCTTTTTCATTGTCAAAAAAGGCATTTAGGTGCCAGATGCAAAGGTTATTAGGTTACTGAAATCGATGATTACAATAACCTAATAACCTCGGAGCCTGGCACTTATCTATAAATTACCGTTTATATAAAAGAATATACATTTTACCAAAATTGTAAACATATTACATTTAATTATGATATAATTCAATAAAAGCCAATCTGAAAGAGGGGGTATGAGTAGCTAGTTGTTTTAGTATTGAGTTTTTAAGTCAAGACAGTTATAAAAATTTAAAGTAATTTAATTTAAGCGACTAGGTTATTAGATAAAAAACAGGAGGTATTTGTTGATGAAAAAAACATTAAGTATTATTTTAATAACATGTTTAGTATTAACAATGGGGGTTTTCGCATCTGCTCATGAGAATACTGATACTTCGAATAGCGATAGCATAAAAGAAGTTATTACACCAGAAGAAAAGGCTTTTAATGAAAAAATAGATCAATATTTTGATAATCACGATAAAGAAAGTATTGAAAAAACATTAAAGAAATTATTTTCAGCAAAAATTAGTGAAATAGAAATGCTCGAAACATTAAAGAACATGACTGACGCTGAACTTTCCAAACAGGGATATTCAAAGAATGATATTAAGAAACTTAGATCACTTGATTATGCGGAGAAATTAAAAGAGCGTGCTAAATATAGTGAGGAAACTCTTAAATCAATGGGTTACAGTGATGAAAAGATAGAAATGCTTAAAAACTTTGATGGTTCACAAGAGCAAGTTACAGCTCTTAGTGCTACTTTAAGCATTGATGGTTTTACAGGTATGTATAGCTATAGCAGTTCAACTAATCAAACTAAACATTCCGGAATAGTATCCTGGGAATGGGATTATGCCCCAGTATGGGCATTTACAGATATAATAGGGGCATCATGGTTTGAAGGCTGGCATTTAAGTTCTACAGCATATCACAATGTATACTATGAGCATTCCCTTGGAACAAGAGCAACACAGACATCAAAAAAGAGTTTTTCAGCAGTGGAAACTATCGCAGCTAAAAGCACATTCCCAGTTACAGGCACAGTCTACGGTGACTTAGACTATATGTGGGCTAGAAGTGGGTATGTCAATCTAATCATTTATATAGCTGGTAACGAGTTAAATTCAAATATTATGATTAAGTATGGACATCGACAAGTTGTCGGAACTCCATCAATAAGTGTAGTTGGTGGTTTGGATTTTAATTTCAACACAGGAACATCTGAAGCTGGTTCTTATTTAATACAATATCCAGACGAAGGTTAAATTTGATAATTTACAATTATAGAGTAAAATAAAATATAATAACCTAGTCGCTTTCAACTTTTTATAATATTTAGGAGGAAAAAATGTTATTACTAATATCATCAATAATATTGGGTTATATTGGATTCAGTATTGGAGGGACATTACAACTTGCCGATTTTTGGTCAATTTCTTTCGGCCTTATTGGCTTTACTGCACCTTATGCATACATTTTAGAAAAGATATATAAGAGGCTTTACAAGGAGTAACGGGAGTGTGAGACAACTATCCAATCAACTCCACTTATAATCATTGCTATCACTCACTTTATCGCCACTTCCGCATTTACTTATGGTACGGTTCACCGTACCATAAGTAAATGCGATTTTTTTGTTCACACAGACAACCGGATAACTTCTGTGCCTGATACTACAATTTAGCATCTTACATGTTTACGTTTAAAGCCCAGTTTTCCTTGATCAACTGCATTTCGAATATATTCTGCTGCGACATTTGTTTGATAGAGGTTTTTGCCCTTAAAAACATCTATCTTTCCTACTTCTTGAGCAATTTTCTTTGCTTCTTCATGAAGCGGTAAAAATGACATACCAACCGCCATAATAAAATTGTTCATGGAATATTTAATACGGTTCGGCTGGTCGTGAATCGTGTCACGTACCCGATTAAGCATTGCTAAAAGCTTGTCCTTGTCGAATTCACTGTCTTTACGGGTGCCTAATAGCCAATCATAGCAGCTCCAGCCAGCCGACATTGTTAATTCTTTTCCGCTGTCAATCCAGCGGTCGGCAACGGTAAAGGCAATATCTGCTTCGGCAAGGGTTACTGCCACAACAAAGTCTGAAATCATATAAAAATAAGCGCCTTCTATCCACCGGTTAAAATCTTCCTCTGTCATTTTCTTTGGCTCCGCTATCATGCCGGCTAAATACATGGCATCATAATTTCCTGTTGCATAAAGCTGTTCTGCTAAAGGTTGGTTGTATTTTATTTTATTGAAAATTGGCTTCATCGCACTTATAGTCACGCCAAAAACAGGCTCGTGCGCACCATTGCTTACATACATTTTTTTCGTGCGCTCTGTACCAAGGGCCTTTAGTTCGTCCATGATTTCATTTAGTTCCATTATTCATATCTCCTTAAATATTATATTAAAATTCGTTACATGATAATATCAACGATATTATTACCTATTTAAGGTTTCCTGTACAAGAAGGTTTATTTCTTCAATGAAAGCACGCACATCCTCAAAGCCGGAAGCGCTCATTTTGAATTTTAGCTTACCATGACAAACACTTTTTTGCTTATCATGTAACTGATATTGGGTTTTTGCCAAACAATTTTTGTAACATCCCACACATTCATCCAAATTGCTAAACATACGCTTTGCAAAATCTGGTGTTTTATAGGCCAGTCTGTTCAGCGTTACTTCCATCATATCAGCTTTCCTATGCCATGTTTCCGGCTTACCATTTGTTATAATATACCATTGTAGAGAATGGTCAAAAATATCATTGCTCAAATATATGGCGTAGGAAAATCCGTAATCCGATGAAACATACGTTATTTTAT
>DASPIR010000019.1 GCA_035628995.1 Clostridia bacterium
ATATATCTACTTTTACAACTATGAGCGTATCCAATTAAAAACTAAACTGACACCATACGAAAAACGGTGTCAGTCTGCTTAATTTTATGAAATTCTGCGATAGGGCTTTTTATTTGTGTCCGATTAACGGGTATCAGTTCACAAATTCCTTAGAGGTTTTTTGTTGGAATCTAGATCTCTTAATTTGTCTTCAGCAAGTTACCATAAGTTTTTCTTCTTTGTACTCTTAGTGATTCCACCCTTAATACTTCCACGGAGAGAATTAACATCTTGCTTGTTCTTTCCTTGTTGTATTCCCATCGTTAACCCTTCTGCATTAATGCTTATGTCGGTAAACCCATCTAAGCTGTTATGCCCAGTGCTTGAATTCTCTGCCATTTTAGCAACTACCCCAATTACTGCAGCTATGTCGTCTGGAGACCAAATCCTTCCTGCACTTATTGATATTTTTTCCATACAACTCCTCCTCTTAAAATATGATTCAATGTGTAGAGAAATTTATGCTTTACTACAGCTTTCTACTTATGTATATTATTCAGTTTTAGCTTTACCTTAGTTGAATCACTAACCGCAAAATCACTCAAAATGTTCATTATTTGCTCTTCCCAATGCAGCCCGAACCGTTTATTGTATTCCTGGACTATCCTCTGCCCCTTTTCCGTCACCGCTCTTCCATGTGCTCCGGTAGCCTTTAACAGGTTCACGTCAGGTCTGAAGTATACACCTAGGGTCCCTGCCTGCCTTCCATACTTTTTGGCAATTTGGCTTAGATTTTGTCTCATCAAACCATCAATTTGCATGCATTCCTTTAGTATAGCCCGCTTCCGTGCTTCTCCTAAAGCAACCTCTTCTACAGCTACTTCTTCTAATCCAGATAACTCTAACAGGTCACATCGTAAATCATCCAATAGCATAGCAAACTTGTTTTGATACTTTAAGAGTATCTCCTCTATTCTTTTATCCAGTTCCATAAAACCACCTCAATATATTATTCATTAAACTAATCTTATCACTATGCTCCTTCTATGTCAATATCTATGTTATAGATTTTCTTATAGATAGATTCAGTTATAGACGCTTATCTTTAACACTAAAAGTAATTTTATGAAATAGGTGATGTGTATAATAATACTACAATAATATTTATAGGAATTTTCAAAAAGTATCATCCAAATAGGCGACGACAGGTCGCTTCATATACTTCTTAGTAATTGCAACTATTTTCACCTATTCTGCCGCCATGCTGTCGTCGTAAGGTCGTCAAGCGGTTGGTAAATGTCACAATTGTATCACAAAAAATAAAAAACTCTGGGGACAAAATCCTCAGAGTTACTTGCGTTATATGGCGGAGAGAGAGGGGTTCGAACCCTCGTAACCTGTTACAGTTAACACGATTTCCAGTCGTGCGCCTTCAACCAGCTCAGCCATCTCTCCATTTATGGTGCTGTTGCTCGTACTTAAGTATTATACTAAATACGCCGTTAAATATCAACAGGTATTTTGTTTGCAGTTTTACATTATTTATTCGCTAAACTGAATGGTTTGCTTTGATATTGGCAATTTTTATAACGAGTAGGAGCATATATTCCACATTAATTTGTCATGCTCCGTAAAACGAGTTTCATAAAAGTCTACCTTAATCGTAAAAATGTTTCAATAAAAGACTTTTATATGTTAAAGTAGTTATAATATCACTTGAATATTATGTGAATCATCGATCTTTATAATACAAAGGATTTGAGAGGAAAGAATATATGAAGTTTACAGTTGATAGAACTCTTGTGAAATACAGCATTTATATCGTTGTGCTTGCTACTATTCTGTATGTGATTTATAGATTAGTTTCCAAGCTTGAGCTTATACTAAGCACTATTATGAGCACTTTGTCAGGGTTTCTTGCAATCCTGGCACCCTTTATAATTGCACTTGTAGTCGCATACTTGCTTCATCCTATAGTTTGCTGGATAGAATGCAATATAATGAACAGCAAAAGATTTTCAAAATTAAAAAACGAAAGCTATGGTAAAAACCAACAGCTCAAACGAACTATAAGCGTCTTGCTTACATATCTGCTGGTTATTGGAATACTTGTTATACTGCTGTACAGCACTTATGCCATGATAGGCGGACAAATCAGCAGACAGGTTGATTTTAATGCTATTATTGATTCGATTTCCAGCTATTCGGAACGATATAACCAGATATACGATCAATTGAAGGTTCAGCTTGAAAACAGCGGCTTGTCGGACAATCTGAAACAGCAATTTATCAATACCGCGGAAAATGCCAACGAAATACTGGGCTCTGCTGTATCCAAATCCTTCGGACAGCTCAAGAGGTTGGGAAGTAATGTAGTGAATATAGTGCTGGGACTCATTATAGCATTTTATATTCTAAAGGATTTGGAATACTTCAAACAGCTGTATAGAGATATCACGAAGGCATTTATGAAAGAACGGAAAAATCAAAAGCTGCGAAGTCTGCTGACTGATATAAACTTGATTATATCCAAATTCATCAGAGGTCAGCTCCTGGATGCCTTAATCGTTGGTATCCTAAGCTCCATAGGGCTGTCTATCATAAACCTGGACTTTGCAGTACTAATAGGCATGACGGCGGGTATAGCAAATATCATCCCTTACTTTGGACCTGTAATAGGCTCAGTGCCAGCAATAATTGTGGGACTCCTGAGCGGAAGCCCTATAAAGGCACTGCTTGCAGTTGTTGTACTTGTTGTTGTGCAGCAGATTGACGGTGCTCTGATTGCACCTAAAGTTGTGGGGAATAGTGTGGGACTGCATCCGGTTTTTGTGATGCTTTCCATATTTATTGGCGGTGCATACTTTGGGTTGTGGGGAATGCTCATAGCAGTTCCGACAGCGGCAATAATAAAGATGTTCTTGCTCCGGTGGATGGAGGAAAGAAAAAGCGTAGGCCAATAGGTCTACGCTTCAATTTTTTATTTCATATTTTTGTACATCAGCCATTTTATCAGGGTCTCTACAGTTCTATTTATAAGCTCCAAGCTCTTGAAAACCTCTTCATAGGTTTCCGCTACTGATTTTAGAGTATTCTCTGCATCATTCACCACGGTGCTTAGAAGCTCCTGTATATGAGAAGCCGATTCCACCGACTCGTCAGCCAGCTTCTCCACCTTCATGGCAACTATTGCGGAGCCCCTGCCTCCTGAACTGGCATTCTCTGCTTCTGCTGCGGCATTTATTGAAAGCAGCTTGCTTTCATCCACCATTATTGATATAAGACCAAGATCATCCTTTATCTTATCTGTGTGTTTAGCAAGCTTTGAGATCAACTCCTTGGAGTTCCTGGTATATTCCTCAATCTTTAAAACTTCATCCCCTGCCTTTAAATCCTTGCCCTTGCTCTTGAGCATTGTCTGGGTATACTTCATTATTTCCTTGGCATTCTCCATGGATTTATTTATATTGGATATTATCGCCCTTACCTTTGTGCTGGAAGGCAAGTTATCCTCTTCTCCTGCCAGCAGCAATTCATCATTTTTATCATTATTGCCGCTCAAGGAGCTTACTCCCTGCAAGAGTATTTCTTCAGCCGTTTCCAGGCTCTGTGTGGACGCACTTGTATTTGAGAATATACTGTTGATGTTTTCATAGAAGCTATGGGTATTGGAAAGCATTTTGAGCGCTCTTTTCGAGATGGCTGTCAGCAGCAATGCCGCAATACCAAACTGAAGGATGTACATTGCCAGCCTAAGATAGCCCAATTGTGCACCTGGAGTAATACCCCAGTTTGCCCAAACCCTTAATGCCTCCCCAATTGCAAGTCCGAATATCGACAGTGCCGCCGAGTGACTGATAAGTTTTACATCAAAATATAGACAGGCAAAACCAATAGGTATCACAAGCAGCATTATCATGTCCATGTGCAGGTAGATATATCCTAAGATACAAAGCACTGCAGCGCAGTAGATGTTAACATACTTAAGTATATTTCCACCCATCCTGAAATGTCTGCATGCAATAGGAATCATACATGCGAAGCCACCGATACCGGCTATCCCAATAAAATGCAGCCATGGCAGCGCTATATAACCTGCGGCCTTGATAATGGCTGCTGCCGCAAGGGCTACCAGTACAAACTTGAATATCCTGACCAGTGTGTCATTTACATAGAGAGCATTCTGGCCTATAGCTTCATTTTGATACATCAAAGCTTCCCCCCAAACTATATTATATAACCGTGGGTCGGATGAATAACTATAAATTTGTTGTGTTAAAAAACACTAGAACATTGTAAGACAAATTGGCTTTTCGTGCATATCAAATATTCTGTCAACTGTATCCGCATATTTAGATTCTGAAATATGGGCAATGCCATACTTAAGAAGGGCTTTGAAACCTACTGCTCCTACTATGAGTGAAGAAAAATCAGAAATGTCCAAATCAACTGCCGCTTCATATTCACTGCCCTCTGAAATTACTGCCCTTCCATATATGAAGTGTATTATAATACTACCGTTATTCTCTTTTATGAAGTTATCCCTAATGTTTATTCTGAGCTTGCAATTCTGGTTGTTGAAGTTATGCCCCTTAAGGACATCAAACAATACTCTTGTGTCTGTAACCCTGTACATCAGCCCAACCCCCTGCAGGTTGCTCTCATGATATACCGAGGTCATGAGATTATCGGAGCTGTCTCTGGGATCCAAGAGAAGATGATGAAAGTTCTCATCCAAGGTATTGAATATAACCCTATTTATCTGATCCTCCTGAGTGTTGAGGAAGGTCAAAAGCTCCATCAAAGCTTCTGTGTTCTCATAGAGGAATTCCTTAATAAATATGTCATTTTTCAATCCATTATCCTGGCTGGCCTTCTTGAACATGAAAACAATATAACCCTCTACCTTGCCGTCCCTTTTGTATACTGCAATCTTGTTCTGAGATACTATCAAAATATTGTTGAGCTCGGCTTCTGACCTGTCAATCATTCCGTTGGTCTTCTCGGCTATCCTTGCATAGCAGTCCAGGAGCAGCTGCTTGTCTCCCTCTTGAAAGTGCCTGATATGACTTTTTGATCCACCACTAGGCAGATTCTTAGGTTTTATGCTGTACTGGTTCATCTTTGTTCCAAAACCGAAGCCCATCTTCTTATAAAATTCGGGGCTGAAAGGATAAAGCATAGCGATAGGAGTTCTTCGTTCTCTATAGTGTCTCAGGAAATATGTTACTATTTCCTTTGCAACCTTCTCCTTTTTATGCATCAGGTGAACTGCTACCAGACCTAATCCACCAGCATCCACCTTCTGGGTGCCTAACCTCATCTTAAAATCATTGAGCCTCATTCCGCCTAATAGCTCGCTTTCTTTGAAAAACCCATAGAAATTTATGCTGTCATCCTCTCGCTGGGTTTTTATAAGCTTTTCCTCCAGCTTCTGCCTTTCCTCCGATGTGCTGAAACCCCATCCAGGATATGCATTGATTACTATATCTGCAAATTCTTTTATCTCCTCTTCTCTTAGCCTTCTTACAAGCTCCACTCATTAAACCTCCCAGCTGTTCATAAAATAGTATGTGTCGGCTCACACATCCGCTTAATCATTACCCATCCTTCTACAATATGTTTTATTTCCCGGGAAATAACAATGCATTTCGCCAAAAACATCTTAAATGCTTCATTCAAGTTTCGCGTAAATGCTTCCTTGATGTTATTGAATTCGCACTTTACCCGATAGGAATACTTACGTGCGTTCAATCTACAAATTCCGCTGGGAAATTACTTGCCTGTCAGGTATTCCTTGAATTCCTTCAGTACTTTTTCGACTTCCTTCTTATTGACATTGAAATATTTGATATTCTTTATCCTTTCCTCCGTCACAAGCCCCACTTCCTTAAGCTGGTCCAGATGGTGGGAAATAGTAGATGTAGTAAGCCTCAGCTTTTCTGCCAGCGTCTTGCCATAGTCTGGCCCGGAGGTCAGCTCTCTCAGTATCTCAAGGCGTGTCCTGTCTGAGACGACCTTCAACACATTTGATATTCTGTCTCCTGCCTCAAGCCTTTTTAGATTATCATTATCCATGCTGAATATTATAATCTGAGTATTGAAATTGAAGAATCTTATTTTGTTTGGCCTTAAAAAGTATGAAGGAATAAATAAATAATCCTTAAAGTCATATATTCTCTTGAACTTTTTCCCATAAAACTCCTGAGAGAAGTCCAGCGGACTCTTGCCCTCCATTTTCTCCTCTACTTGGTCTGTCAGACTGCTGTAGTAAGTAGATTGATTCCTGATCAAGCTGTCAAAATGCTTATTGTTAAGCTCATGGAGAAGCTCCAACATAGAATTCCTAAACTTCTCCGTTTCATGAAACAAGTATTTCAGCACCTCTAGGTCGTTGCTTATTTTGTTTTCCGTCCCACTTAAAAGCTTACGCAATGCTTCGGTGTCTCCGCATAATGTCTGTATATTTTCAATGGATAGTTCTTCACCTATAAAAGTATATATGAAATTTACCTTATCATATCCTTTAATTCTTTTAATAAGCAGTTCCACATCATCGAACATTTTCTCTCTAAGTACAAATTCTTGCATCTCAAGTCCCTTGAGCCTCATGTGGGCAACAATCCCCACTGTCTCTCTGCTCTTTTGGGTAAGTGAGTTATAAAGAATTTCTGTGTCCTGATCCACAAGCTCCAAGCTTTGCTTTGAAGCCATATACTTCAAGGCGCAAACAAGCTCTATCGTTCTTGAAAATGAAACGCTTACGTTAGCCGTATCAATATTGCTTTCAATATCTAAAGGCATCTGCATCACCTCATATTTATAATTCGCTATTTTCCATCCAATATCCTGTTTATAAGGAAAGAAAAACCGGGGTTTTATCCCCGGCTCAGAACTTCTAAGGTATTAGAAGCGTTCCTTTTTCTTTCATATCCTTAATACTATTGGCCTTAATCATGCCTTTGGAAATGGTATAAATATCATCGCCGATATATATTATTCTTTCTACATTCTTATTGCTGTCATACCAGCGATCCCCCGACTTACTGTATTCTTCCTCGCTGATATGCGAAATCCTGGCCTTAAGCTTGAAGCCCTCAACAAGGTCGATGTTGTAAACATAAGCTCCTTGGAAGGCAAAGCTTCCGTATGCAGGCATGTTCCCAGCAGCTATATTCTCTTTGTTCTTTATTTCCATCACAGTTACGGGGAAGGCCATGAGTTCCTTTTCTTTAGAAAACAGCAGAGCTTTGTGGTCCCTTAGGAGTTCAGAGTTAGTGCCTCGGTCGCCAATTATTTCCTTGAACTTTTCCTTGGGGTTGTTGACATCAGTCACGTCAAACAAAGCTATCTTCATGCCCTGATAGTATGCCGTAGTACTTCCGCTCTTACCCCGGGAGCCCTCATTGGAAAGCTCTATAGTGTCCTTCCCGAAGCCTATAATATGGTTTTCATCATAAGGGTGCAGGTAGTCGCTGTAGCCGGGTATTTTCAATGCTCCCAGTATCTTTGGATTCTTGACATCCTTAAGGTCAATTACAAACAGAGGATCAACCTTCTTGAAGGTAACCATATAAGCCCTGTCTCCCATGAACCTGGTTGAGTATATCTTCTCCCCTGGAGCTACATCCTCAAGGCTTCCGCATATATCCAAATCTGAATTCAAGACATATAGATTGTTTTTAGAAATGTTCCCGCCTTCTCCCCAAACATCTCCCTTTGTAGTTGCTATCCTGAAAAATCCCTTGCTCTCATCCATTGAGAACTGATTGAGTATTGAGCCGGGTACCTTGCCTTTGCCGGTGTAATCAAGTTTCCCGTTGTCAAGTGCGAACCTGTATATGACTGTTTCCCTGTCACTGACTTTTATTGCAGGCTTCTTAGGAGCTGCTGAGTCATTTATTATCGGACCCGGTGCATCCTGGGTCATAATATTATATCTTGTAACCGCTACATAGAGGTTCTCTGCCGAGGCATAAATGCTCTCTCCTGAACCCAGATAAGTGGATACATTGACGCCTTCTGACGGGCGGTCAAGGTCAATGCCCGCAGCAATCATATAGTTGGGTTCTACGGAACCCGGGAAATATCCGATTTTTCCATAGTCAATATTTATGAAATCTTCTTGTACTGCAGTATCCCTGTAGGAGGGTGTATCATTAACTTCGGCGTTTTCCAATATGTCATAGTAATTCAAGTTTTTGTTTGATACAAGATACAGCTTGGAGTCTATCTTCCTTGAAGATAGGTAGCTTCCCTCCAGCTCTATTTCCCTTATCTTCTTTATATCATCCTTATTGGCTATGTCATATATCAGCATTTTTACTGTATTGTTGCTATAGTAATCGCGCTTGGAAGGCATTGCGCGCTTGGAATTTGAGCCGTACATAGGAATGCTGGCATTTGATGTTCCTATTACAACCAGCCTCTTATCATCCAAGTAAAGCTCAGTTGGATGCATGTCTTCCCCATCCAAGCCTATGACCTTTTTTATCTTCATTTTGTCAGAGGGATATACCTCTGCTACCACTATCCTGTTGTTGTTCACCTGATAAAGGTATTTCCCGTCTGTTTTCACTATATCCGCTTCATCTACCCCGTTCACCTGTACATTTGTGGTAGAATAATCCCCTGAGACTGTATTACCATCCTGCTTGGAGCTGTCTGCACTCTCGCTAGCAGCTGCTGCAGAAGCTAACGCTGCCTCGTTAAAAGTAAAAAGTATTGTTCCATCTCTCATTTCGTTCGTTCCATATGTTAAATAATCATTCTGCTCGGCTGCTTCAGACAGAAGCTTTCTCAGGTTCTCTCCATTGCCGACTTTTGGCAATGGCTCCTTTGCAGCTTTAGCAACAGTAAACTTTAATTTGAGACCGTTTTTTATTTCGCTTCCTGTGACGTATTTTACAGATTTTCTTATGTATAATGTATAGGTTTTCCCAGGCTCATACTGCCTGAGAGGTGATACTATTATGGACTTGCCGCCGATTCCCAGCTCACGTGCTACAGGCATCCTGTCTCCCCGCTCATTTACTACATAAACATTGCTCCTGCTGACTGTCGCACCCATCAGGGCAGAGTCAAAGGGGATTTCTATCGCAATCCCGGGGGAAGCCCCTACCCGCTCGGGCAGCTCGATATAGGCATCCTCTCTAGCAAAAGCAACAACAGGCAAAGCAATGCAGATTATAAGCAAGCCGATAAAGCAGCTTCTTAAGACTTTCCCACTATTCTTCATTAATCCATCACCCTCCTAAAGTTCGTTTTATTGCATATTAGACGTATATTTTAAGATATTGTTCCATTTTTTAGGGTTTACTCCATATATATTTTTACATCTACGTTGAAATTTGGAAGTAGGAAGCTATCCTTTCAAAAATATATACGGTAGTATTAGTAGAAGTTTTCAAAAAAGACAAAAAAAAAGCTATGGGGGAGATACCGATAGCTTAAAAGGCTGTTTATATTCAATTTGATTCGTTATTAGCTTGTTTAGAATTTATGACAATTTGCATTTTTTGTCGAACACTTATTCAAATTTTTGAATTTTTAATTTATTGATAAATTAGGTTTATTATACTATCCCCCATTTAAACTGTCAATACTTCTGCTATGTTAAAAACTTGACAGTCTCCTTACTCTCAGCATCATATACAACAAAAGATAGGTTTTTTAAAACCTATCTTTCAGAATTCTCTTTTGCTTTTAAAGCTTACCCTTAGCAACTGCTTTAAAGCTACAGGATGAAGCTTTCCAGGCCTTTTGATGCAAAATACGAAGGCAGTTTCCCCATACATTTTGTCGATAATGCCGTACATGCCGTGCCAATCACTGGCATCGTTCACCTTTACCATATCTCCCACTTTCATATTCCTGACTCACCGCCATTGCATATGTTACGACACTATTAAAACGTCTATTACATTATATAAAATACTGCTTGTATGGGTTCTATTCTACCCCTTCCTCTAATATTCTGAATCCTCTAATTCTAAGTATCCTGTAATATTGGAGCAGCACCTTGTCCAGGGATTGACTTGCTTTAACAACCCTAGGGTCTATGAGTTCATTTTCCGCTTCCATGACTACTTCCAGATCGGTACGAAGCTCTTCGATTCTACTTGCCAACGTCTCCACACTTTTCATAATCATCGCCCCTTATGGTTTATTAAACGTTATATGTATATTTCTATATCAGCAAGAAATTTCCTCTAAATCTGAGTGCATTTATTAAATTT